>JAAZJF010000095.1 GCA_012800475.1 Gammaproteobacteria bacterium | reverse complement strand
TTCTTTAAGAGCGGCAATTGCCTTAATTTCGTTTTGATAAGTTGACATGGTCAATCCTTCAAATGAGTAAAGTGAGTTTGAGCACCGACTGCCCACACACAACCTGCTATTGCTGGAAGTTTAAATTGCGGGTTCGCTTCCACTGAAGTGCCGATAATTGACTAGACGCATTGTGTCTTAAAGGAGGGTAGCGATCAGATAAAATTGGCTGCTGCATTAAGTTGTGATATCGGCAACTTAACATCCGCAAGCGCGGCTCACTGTAGTGAGATATCTGATGCATCAATGATGCATATTGCTTCCCCGTCCCTCAGGACAACAACGTTCCAGTCGCAACCTCGTTAAAGCATCTTTTGGATGTAGTTAACACAAAACCAACGATAAAGTACTGTTACCTTGGTTTTGGAACGTTTATTAAGACGTTCTGGCTAGCGGGAGCGGGGCCATGATGCGCTTTAGTGAAGCGTTCGTCAATTGTTTTGTAGTGTTTTTTTTAAGGCACTACATATTTCATAGTCCAAACGGGCTTGCAAGTTAATCCAATACGTCAACTTTGATCTGTAATTGATTGTTTTCTTGAGCGGTGCTGTAGCGTTTTTGTATCCAGCCATTCTGGCGACCAGTGCCATGAGATTGGGCACCGCTGACAGAGATCCACTCGCCTAGACGGCCACTGACTTGGCTGGATGTGTTTTGCGTGTTGATCACGCCTGGCTGATGGCTACGGCGATCATTGTGCTGGTTGATTTCAACCTGAACCTGATCACCCACCAGCGTGGCGGTGACATAGAATCCTTGGTTCACTGCACGGTACTCCGTGCGCTCATGAATTTGACCGTACTGGCCATACTGTGTGCTGCGCTGAGGGATGTCTTGGCCTATTTGTACCAAGGCTGCAGACCCCTCAAGGGTTTGTACCGTCTGTAATGAGCCGTTGCGGTTGTGTGTGCTGTTATCAATAATGCGCACCTGATTGCGCCTATTAAGGCCATCTTGACCAAAAGTGATATCACCATGGCGTCCGCCAACACGTCCTTGCGCTTGATAGCCTTGTTCACTATGGGTTTGTTGGCCTTGGGTGTCGACGCTGATCAATAAGCGTCGAGGCTGAGTATCGATTTTGGATAAGACGGAGCGCAACTCAGCAATTTTTTCCTGCGAAGCATTTACAATCAGCTGATTGCCGTAAGCTGTAACTCGACCTTCAGCGCCTAATATCGACTGCGCAACGGGTAGAACACCATCTGCCATACGAAAGTTGAGTTCAATCACTTCGGTTGCAGCTTGCGCCACAGACAAGCTGCAGGTGAGGGCTGCGAGTATAAGAAAACGTTTGAGGACAGTCATAGTGGCATACTCCGAAGGGTTGGGGTACTGTAGTTGACGGCCCGATATGCGGGTGAAGCAGCAAAATGGCACTGTGGGCTGTGCATACATAGACAGTCTATGTGATCCAAATGCTGCGTTACACCTGTTATAGCGCTTTAAGTGTCACTGTTGCGCAGCATATCAATATGTGGAATGCCTGCCTCAAGAAACTCTTGACTGACAGCGGTAAAACCTAAGCGCTCATAAAAACCTGCAGCGTGAACTTGAGCCGTTAAAATCTGTTGCTTTAGACCTAAGCGTTCCGCTTCGTGTACAGCCGTCATCAATAATTTTTCACCGACATGCAAGCCGCGCCAATCTTTTAAAACCGAGACGCGTCCAATGCAGCCATCGGCCAATAAGCGCGCAGTACCGATAGCAAAGTCGCCTTCATAGGCTAAAAAATGTGTAGCGGTTGCGTCATCACTGTCCCACTCTTGCTCTGGAGTGACACCTTGCTCTTGGATAAATACGCTTTCACGGATGCGGCGTAAATCGGCATTGTCTTTATGCCAGTCGGCAATACGGATCTGCAATTCATTCATCGATACACTCCAAGCTTCCTTGTTTAATCAGTTCACACAGCAACGTCGCTGCTTCTGCATCATCCAGCCAAGGTTTTAGGTTGTCTAAATACATTGCATCAGCACTGCACAGTAAGTCCAGTAAGGGCACTAAGTGCTCACTTAAAATACGACTGTTACCACTTACAAAAAACACTACTGCACGTTCTGCATCCAGCTGCATATGGCTCCACGCCAAACGAGCGGTGGGGTTGCGAGTAAATACGGCCCCATTTTCTAGCGCTTGAGTGAGTTCGTCCAATGATAGTTGCTCACCGATCAACAGGTCAGGGTAGCGCGGCTCAGTCATATGCTGGCCAAACCAAGTCAGCAGCATACGATCATCATCGAGCTGCTCGTTAATCAGTTGACGTAAGCGCTGAATATCTTCTGGGCGAATATAGTTAGGGTTATTGACCACAGACATATCAGCGTCATTGTAACGTTGCTCGTCAGGTAAAAAACGTGCGACAAAGTCAGCGTAATGGCTCACAGCTTCAGCGGTTGAAGGCGCGCGAAAACCAATTGACCAAGTCATACATTCGGTTTGTGCGATGCCCCAGTGTGCTAAACGCGGCGGTAAGTACAGCATATCACCGGGCTCTAACACCCACTCATCGGTCTGCTCAAAGCCATCTAAAATGCGTAAGTCAGGATGCGCTAACAGAGGACTTTCGTTATTACACATTTGCCCCACTTTCCAGCTGCGCTTGCCTTCAGCTTGCAATAAAAACACATCGTAGTTGTCATAGTGCGGGCCAACACTGCCACCGGGCACCGCAAAGCTGATCATCACATCGTCAATGCGCCAGTTGGGTAGGAATTTAAAATGCTCCAACACTTGGGCCACATCGGGGCTGAATTGATCAACTGCTTGCACTAACAGTGTCCAGTCGCGCTCCGGCAATGTGCTGTATGTGTCCTCTGCAAATGGACCCTGCTTGAGTTCCCAAGGTGTTTGACCGTGCTCTAACACGATACGTGACTCGACCATCTCTTCTAAAGAGAGACCGGCTAAGTCGTTACCATCCAAGGGGCTAACAAAGTCGGGCAGTGCTTTGCGAATCAGTAAAGGTTTTTTTTGCCAGTAATCGCGCAAAAAAACTTCAGCACTGATGCCGCCTAAAATTTCAAGAGGGGTATTGAGCAGATTCGACACGTGATTCTTCCGGAATAGACACTGAAAATAAAACGCCCGGATTGAGCCGGGCGTTCATACTTGCAAGCAGCGTTAGACGCGCTTGGCTTGTGGGCCTGCGTTACCAATGTAATTGGCCGGCGTCAGTGCACGCAATTGCACTTTCGCTTCTTCAGGCAAATCTAAAGTTTCAATAAAGGTTTGCAAAGCTTCAGCACTGATACCTTTACCGCGCGTCAGATCTTTCAACTTTTCATAAGGATTTTCAATGCCGTAGCGACGCATCACTGTCTGTACCGGCTCGGCTAACACTTCCCAGCAGTTATCCAAATCTTCAGCAATTTTAGCGGCATTGAGTTCAAGCTTGCCAACGCCTTTTAGCGTGGCTTCATAGGCAATCACACTGTGCGCCATGCCAACACCGAGGTTACGCAAAACCGTGGAGTCAGTCAGGTCACGCTGCCAGCGTGAAATAGGTAATTTGCTGGCTAAGTGCTGGAAAATCGCATTAGCGATACCGAGGTTACCTTCCGAGTTTTCGAAATCGATCGGGTTGACCTTGTGCGGCATGGTGGATGAACCAATTTCGCCGGCGACAGTTTTCTGCTTGAAATAACCTAAAGAAATATAGCCCCATACATCACGGTCAAAATCGATCAGGATGGTGTTAAAGCGTGCTACCGCATCAAAGAGCTCAGCAATGTAGTCGTGCGGCTCGATTTGTGTGGTGTAGGGGTTAAAGGTTAAACCCAAATCGCCTTCGATAAACTCTTTAGCGTTAGCTTCCCAATCAATCTCAGGGTAGGCCGAGATGTGCGCGTTGTAGTTACCTACGGCACCGTTGATCTTACCCAGTAGTGGAATGGCTGCAGTTTGTGCGATTTGACGCTCTAAACGATAAACCACGTTAGCAAACTCTTTACCCAGAGTGGTGGGTGAAGCAGGCTGGCCATGGGTGCGCGAGAGCATCGGTACATCCGCAAACTCAACGGATAAAGCACGTAAGCTCTCAGCCAGTTTGCGCATCAATGGCAGTAAGACATCATCACGGCCTTCGCGCAGCATTAAAGCGTGCGAGAGGTTATTGATATCTTCACTGGTGCAAGCAAAGTGGATGAACTCAGTCACTTTTGCTAACTCAGGTAGTTTTTGCGCTTGCTCTTTGAGCAAATACTCAACAGCTTTAACGTCGTGGTTGGTGGTGCGTTCAAACTCTTTAACACGCTCTGCATGCTCAAGCTGAAAGTTTTCTGCCAGCTCATTTAACGCAGCGTTGGCTGTGTCAGAGAAAGGAGCCACTTCAGTGACGCCTGCATGAGCGGCTAAGCGCTGCAACCAGCGCACTTCAACCAAAACACGGTTACGAATAAGACCGTATTCACTAAAAATAGGGCGCAGGGCGGAGGTTCTGCTGCCGTAACGGCCGTCAACGGGGGAAACCGCGGTAAGCGAGGTAAGCTGCATGATGCGTTCTCTAACAATTAATGAATAAAATAAGGCGCGTAGTGTACATCAAATGTACGTGGGGTTTTAGTGTTTACGCCAGAACACTGCGAAGAGGCTGGCTGTAAAAATTAAGGCCGCACCTAAAAGAGAGGTTAAATCTGGCTGTTCGCCCCACAGAATAAATGAAAACACACCCGCAAAGACGATGGTTAAGTATGCAATGGGCCCAATTAAACCCGGTGGCGCTAGCGAGTAAGCGCGCGACATAATAATTTGTCCTAAAGCAGCCAGTAAACCTGCACAACACAGCAAAATAAGCTGTTGTGTGTCCAGCGGTTGCCAAGCCCACAGTAAAGGGATTGCGGAAATTAAACTGCTAAAAAGAGCAAAGTAAAACACGATGCGGTACGCAGGTTCTGTACTGCTCATTTCACGAATCGAAACAAAGGCGAGGGCAGCAAGAATGCTGGCTGCCAGTCCGACTAAAGATAAGCTGCTAAATAAAGTGTCGCTGGGTTTGGCGACTAAAATCACACCTACTAAACCCAGCAAAGAAAAGGCGAGCATACGTTTTGTGAGAGGTTCTTTGAGCCACAAATAAGCAATCACAGGTGTAAATACAGGGGCTGAGTAAGTGAACACCATCGCATCGGCCAGTGGTAAATGAGCAATGGCATAGAAGAAGCAATACATAGCGGCCAGGCCATAACTGGTACGCATAAGATGTGACTTGAGTCGTGCGGTCTTAAAAGGGCGCAAGCCTTTACTCAGCAGTAAAGGCATAAAAAATACAACGCCGACAATATTACGAAAAAACACAATATTTTCATTGTTGACGCTGCTGGACGCTTCACGAATCAACACGCCCATCGCTGCAAATAAAACAGCGGATAAGGCTAAAAGCGCTGCACCTTGTAAAGGGTATACGCTACGTGCATTCATCCGTTGCGAGCATTCAATTGTTTTAACATGCTGCCGCGCTGAGTTAATATGTGCCAGCGTCTGCCGCCCAATTGTCGCCATAAGCGCGCTGAACGTATACCCGCGAACAAGAGTGCCCGCACCTTGGCTGCCGTGGCTTCTTGTTGTAAAAAGCGCATATCGCCATGCACTTGAATGCGTTGTTTAAAGGTGCTGATGGTGTCTTGGTAGAGTCCACCAAAAGAGGCCGCAATATTATCGCTGCTTAAGCCGTAGAGTTCGACTTGCTGTTCAATTTTGGGAATGCGTAATCCTGCAATTTCAAGTAAGTCATCGCGGCGGGAAAACTGACGCTCCAAAGCGAGCATCGACACAACGTAGCGCAGGCTTTCACGGGGTAAGTTGGCGGTGTCACGCGCGAGCACAGCTTTAAGCAACGTATAGCCTTCACGTAAACCTAAATCATCCCCGCCATACACATCGAGGGTGCTGTCAGGGTTGCGTACCAGCAAGGTGTTTAGCATGTACGCCAATGCGGCGTCGCTGACTTGCCCGGTGTGGGCCAATTTATTGACCAGTGCTGCGGATTGAAACACACCCGCCAATGCTGTCATTTGCTCTTGAAGAAGGGTCATGGTCGCTGAATACTCTTATCCCAAGGTGTGCAGGCTTCAATCACGCCACCGCCCAAGCAGACATCGCCGTCATAAAACACAATGGACTGTCCCAGTGTGACTGCGCGCTGTGGCTGCTCAAAGGTGACCAAGTAGCCGTCGCCGGTGTGACTGATGCTGCAAGGTTGATCCTTTTGACGGTAACGAACTTTGGCCGTGAGCTTACCTATGCTATTTAAATCCAGCGGATTGATCCAGTTCACCTCACGCGTGAGTAAGGTGCCTGAAAATAACCACGGGTGTGCATTGCCTTGGCCAACAATCAATACATTACGCTTGAGGTCTTTAGCCAGTACATACCAAGCCTCTTCACTGGCGTTTTTCAAACCACCAATACCTAGACCCTGGCGCTGACCTATGGTGTGGTACATCAAGCCATTGTGCTGTCCCAGTTCAATGCCATCAGTGGTTTCAATCACGCCCGGCTGAGCAGGTAAGTACTGCTTTAAAAAATCTGTAAAGCGGCGCTCACCAATAAAGCAGATGCCTGTGGAGTCTTTTTTCTTAGCGGTAATTAAACCATGCTGTTGTGCGAGCTCACGCACCGCGGGCTTTTCATATTCGCCGACTGGAAACAGGGTTTTATGGATTTGTGCACCACCGACTGCGTGTAAGAAGTAACTTTGATCTTTATTACCATCCACGCCTTTCAGTAGCTCGCTGATACCATTGCGATCACGACGACGCACATAGTGACCTGTAGCAATCAGATCGGCACCCAGTTGCTCGGCGTAGTCAAGAAAGGCTTTAAACTTGATTTCGCGGTTGCATAAAATATCAGGGTTGGGCGTGCGTCCCGCTTTGTATTCTTCAAGAAAATGCTCAAAAACATTATCCCAGTACTCAGCAGCAAAGTTGGCTGCATGTAACTTAATGCCTAAGGTGTCGCACACCGCTTGGGCGTCAGCAAAGTCTTCTTTAGCTGTGCAGTATTCAGTACCGTCATCCTCCTCCCAGTTTTTCATAAACAAGCCTTCCACTTGATAGCCTTGCTGAATTAACAACAGGGCTGCAACAGAAGAGTCAACACCGCCGGACATGCCGACAATTACACGAGTTTCAGAAGGAGTATGCATGGCAATTTAAATACGTTAATCAAAGAAAAAGACTTTAGCAGATTTGTGCACGGCTAGGGAGGGCGTACCCTTGTGGTTTAGTTTTTAAATAGATCCAGCGAGAAACGTTCGCCGCTTAAATAATCATCTACGCTGCGTAACACCATGGGGCTGCGCCATAAATCACGCTGCTCAAGCAATTCGTCGCGAGTTAACCAGACCGGACCAATAATGCCGTCATCGAGTGGATGGTTTTTACGTTCTTGCAGTGCTAGACCGGCAAAACATACACGCTGATAGGTCACGTTATTGCTGGGTGCTTGATATAAATGTATGCCAAGCAGATGAGTAATCTCAATATCCCAGCCTGTTTCTTCTAAAGTTTCACGAATTGCCGCTTGGATTAGACTTTCGTCCATTTCTAAGTGGCCTGCAGGCTGGTTTAATACAATGCGCTTTTCAGCATGCTCTTTAACGAATAAAAAGCGCCCATCGTGTTCGATGACAGTAGCAACAGTGATATGTGGCAAAAAACGTGTCATGCGTAAGCTCCTAAAGGTGCTAGTTTGCTGGTATGATTGTTCGCTGCAATTTTATGCAAGTGCTCGAGATTAAGCGATGTTAGACCTATATACTTGTAGTTGATCAATAGTTTGACTACAGCAATCTATCAGGTAATCGTATAAAGCGTGTATGATATGCGCTGCACAAATTACGTTTAAGTACGACAAACGTAAAGATGAGTCAAAGCAGTTGTGTGACTTTTTCTACCCGATAAGGGTCACACCTGCTCATTAAGATTGAATTATCGCTGTCAGGCCACACGCGTGACAGATTTTTAAAGACCACGTAAATGACGGAGTCCAGCATGGGATACCAAAAGATCCAAGTGCCAGCCGGTGACAAAATCACCGTTAATGCAGATTTGACTTTAAATGTACCAAACAACCCAATCATTCCTTACATTGAGGGTGACGGTATTGGTGCTGACATCAGCCCAGTAATGATTAAAGTGGTTGATGCGGCTGTAGAAAAAGCCTACGACGGTCAGCGTAAGATTTCCTGGATGGAAGTTTTTGCTGGTGAGAAAGCAACTCAAGTCTATGATTCAGAAACTTGGTTGCCACAAGAAACTTTAGATGCAGTCCGTGACTACGTTGTTTCTATTAAAGGTCCTTTGACTACGCCAGTTGGCGGCGGTATTCGTTCTTTGAACGTTGCTTTGCGTCAGCAGTTAGACCTCTACGTATGCTTGCGTCCAGTACGCTGGTTCACCGGTGTTCCAAGCCCTGTTAAGCGTCCACAAGACACTGACATGGTGATCTTCCGTGAGAACTCAGAAGACATCTACGCAGGTGTTGAGTGGCAAGCAGGTACACCAGAAGCTAAGAAAGTCATCAAGTTCTTCACTGAAGAAATGGGCGTGACTAAGATCCGCTTTACTGAAAACTGCGGTATTGGTGTTAAGCCAGTTTCTGAGCAGGGTACCAAGCGTCTTGTGCGTCAAGCACTGCAGTACATCGTTGATAACGATCGTGACTCACTGACCATCGTACACAAAGGCAACATCATGAAGTTCACCGAAGGTGCCTTCAAAGATTGGGCCTACGAAGTTGCACGTGATGAGTTCGGTGCTGAATTGTTGGATGGCGGTCCTTGGATGCAGTTCAAGAACCCTAACACTGGCAAAAACGTTATCGTTAAAGACGGTATCGCTGATGCTATGTTGCAGCAGGTTCTATTGCGCCCAGCAGAGTACGACGTCATGGCGACTCTGAACCTGAACGGTGACTACCTCTCTGACGCACTGGCTGCGCAGGTTGGTGGTATCGGTATCGCGCCAGGTGCAAACCTGTCTGACAGCGTTGCAATGTTTGAAGCAACGCACGGTACTGCACCTAAGTACGCAGGTCAGGATAAAGTGAACCCAGGTTCATTGATTCTTTCTGCAGAAATGATGTTGCGTCACATGGGCTGGACTGAAGCAGCTGATCTCATTATCGATGGCATCAATGGTGCGATCGCTGATAAGACTGTGACCTATGACTTTGAGCGCTTGATGGACGACGCTAAGTTGCTGTCTTGCTCTGAGTTTGGCGATGCAATGATTACCAAAATGTAATCACCGCTTTCGCTTAAAAAACGCCCCTTAATTGGGGCGTTTTTGTTTGTGTTTGCCGAATACAGGTACAATGCTGCACGAAATGAGGAGGGCATTATGCCGGATGATGATTTTTCTTTATTTACCGAGCAAATGCAGGGTGTACGCCGTATTTATGTTGACCAAGCGGATGTCGGTAAAAGTAAACCCAATCGTGCCGAACAGCGTCTGCGTCGTGAAAATGCTCAACACAGCATTGCGACCATTACTGTGGATGGGCTGTCGGATCAGTTTGTAATTGATGTCGGTGCTGAAGACGCCTTGTATTGGGCACGTGATGGCGTCCAAGACAGTCAATTACGCCGCATGAAAGCCGGGCAGATCGCCTTTGAAGGCACTTTAGATTTGCATGGCATGAGCGTTGAAAAAGCCCGTACGCTCTTGCGTGAGTTTTTAACTGAAGCCTTACGTTTAGAAATACGCTGTGTGCGAGTGACGCATGGTAAGGCTGCTCGTTTAGACGGTAAAAAGCCCATGATTAAAAGCCATGTCAATACATGGTTGCGCCAGCATGAAAATGTACTTGGATTTACTTCATGCGTTGCGCGACATGGCGGCACAGGTGCTCTGTACGTGTTGCTTAAGCGGCATATGTTGGACGGTCGCGATGAAGACTGAAGGTTTTAGTTGTGCACTAACACAGTGCATTATCAATAACAGAGCGGAGGCAGTCAGTGAGTAACTTAGGCTTAGCAACACTGCGCGATTATATCCGATGGGCGGTGAGTCAATTTAGCCGCGAGCAACTTTTTTTTCAGGGTGGCGAAGAGAGTCTATTTGAAGACGCGCGTGCACTGGTTCTGGGTAGCTTGTATTTGCCGGATGCGCTGCATGATAAGTATTTAGATTGTAATCTGCATGTCGATGAACATGTGATTGTGCAAACGATTCTGAGAAAGCGCATTGAGCAGCGTATTCCCAGTGCATACTTGCTGGGGCAGCTTTGGTTTGCAGGTTTGTCGTTTAAAATTGATCCTTATGTGGTCATACCTCATTCACCTTTAGAGGAATTGATTCCACAACAATTTGCGCCTTGGTTGATACATACGCCGCAACGTATATTAGATTTATACGCAGGCTCAGGCTGCTTGGGATTGACGTGCGCGGTGCAGTTTCCTGATGCTCAAGTGGTGTTGGCTGATCGCTCGACTACGGGCCTTGAGATTGCAGCTGAGAACATTGCAATACACCGTCTAGAGGATCGTGTGAGTGTGCAATATAGTGATGTATTTACGCAGTTAGATGATCAACGCTTTGATTTAATTGTATGTCAGCCGCCGTATATGTCGGTCGAGCAATGGACGCAGTTGCCGCGTGAAATGCAGTATGAGCCGCAAGACAGTCGAATTGCTAAAAACGGTGGTTTAGAGGCTATTCAGCTGGTTTTAGAGCAGGCTTGCGAGCATTTAACGGATAACGGTTTGCTCGTACTTGAAGTGGGCCCGCATCGTGCGCGTTTAGCTGCGCTGTATCCTGAGATCGATTTTATTTGGTTAGAGCATTCATACTTGGATCGTGATGTGCTGGCGTTAACCGCTCAGCAGTGCGCGGCTTATCGTTCGATCAGTTGATGCATCCATAGATTGCTGCAGGCTAAGATGTGCTTAGCGTGTAGCAACCCAAATCAATAAAGCTGCTTGGAATACAGCAAAAACAATCAACATGGAAATGGTAAAGCGCAAGGTATTATCTTCGCTTTTAAGTTGTTGTACTTGATCGTGATAGGTTTTAATTTGCGCATTTTTTTCATGCAAAGATTGAT
>JAAZJF010000094.1 GCA_012800475.1 Gammaproteobacteria bacterium | reverse complement strand
GCACCACCACACGGTGGTTTGGCCTTTGGTTTAGACCGTTTAGTGATGTTGATGACCGGCGCACAATCGATTCGTGAAGTGATTGCCTTCCCGAAAACTCAAAGTGCCGCCTGTGTGATGACACAAGCACCGGGTACAGTGGATAACACCGCGCTACGTGATCTACATATCCGTTTGCGTGAGCAGCCTAAGGCTGAGTAAAACAGAGTGAGCCTCAGAGGGGTGTGTGCTGTAAAACAGCGAGCATGCACCCTTCTAAACAGTACATAGACACTACAATACAGACATAGAAACGGGAGTTGTTATGGCGGGTCATTCCAAGTGGGCGAACATCAAGCACCGCAAAGAGCGTCAAGATAATAAGCGCGGTAAGATTTTCACGAAGTTGATTCGTGAGTTAACGGTAGCGGCAAAGCAGGGCGGTGGTGTAGCTGCCGATAACCCGCGTTTGCGCTTGGCTGTTGATAAAGCACTTGGTGCCAATATGACTCGCGATACCATCGACCGTGCGATTGCTCGCGGTGTCGGTGCGGATGACGGTGATAACGTTGAAGAGTTGGTGTATGAGGGTTATGCACCCAATGGTGTGGCCGTCTTTGTTGAAGCCATGACCGATAACCGCAACCGTACTGCAGCGGAAATTCGCCATGCCTTTAATAAGTATGGTGGGAATCTTGGCACTGACGGCTCAGTCGCTTATTTGTTTGAGCGCAAAGGCCAGATTTGCTACGCACCGGGCGTGGATGAAGAAGCGTTGATGGATGCGGCTTTAGAAGTCGGTGCAGATGATATCGTGACTCACGATGATGGATCAGTTGAAGTGTTAACCACTTTTGCGGACTTTATTAACGTGAACGAAGCGCTGAAAGAAGCAGGTTTTGTTGCGGAAGAAGCCGAAGTCACTATGATGCCAACCCTGAGCGTTGAGTTGGATTTAGACGGTGCTGAAAAAGTGATGCGCTTGATTGATATCTTAGAAGATTTGGATGACGTGCAAAACGTCTATTCCAACGCTGAGATTCCAGATGAAGTGATGGAGCAACTCTAAGCATCAGCGGATGTGACACACAAAACCTCTGGCTGCTTGTGGAAACAGGCCCAGAGGTTTTTTTATGGCCAGATGAATTTTCTTGTTGTTTAGCAGAGCGTGAAAACGCTGAATTAAGGATGCACCATGACGCTTATTTTAGGTATTGACCCAGGCTCGCGGATCACTGGCTACGGCATTATCCGTGATACCGGACGCGGCTGTGAATATGTGGCTTCGGGCTGTATTCGTACCGGCAGCGGTGAGTTACCTGAGCGCCTGAATGCAGTGTTTGCTGGGGTGAGTGAGATTATTCAAACCTATCAGCCGGCAACCATGGGGATTGAGCAAGTTTTTATGGCGCGCAATGCGGATTCGGCATTAAAGCTTGGCCAAGCCCGTGGGGCAGCGATTGTTGCCGGTGTGCAAGCGCAGTTATCAGTCTCTGAATACAGCGCCACGCAAGTGAAATCAGCGGTGGCCGGCAGTGGGCGCGCGGCCAAAGAGCAAGTGCAAATGATGGTCATGCACTTATTAAAACTGACCAAAAAACCACAGATTGATGCCTCCGATGCCTTAGCCATTGCCATCTGTCATATGCACCATCAACAAACGCTCAGTGTGCATGGCTTATCAGCCGCTAAGCTGCGCGGTGGGCGCTTATCTGTTTAGTGTTAATAGCTGGTTAAAAAGTAAAGTATATGCGCTAGATCAGTCTTAGACCCTTGAACTTCTGTAAAAATGCCTCATCTAATACACTATTGAGACGAGCGTTACGGCGAATTCAGCCCACCTGCTCGTTGTAACTTAGATGAGGAAAGGGAATTATGCGTATTGATCGATTTACCAGTCAATTGCAATTAGCGCTGTCGGATGCACAGTCACTCGCTGTTGGCCAAGACCATGCAGCCATTGAACCGCTGCACTTATTAGTGGCTTTGTTGGATCAACAAGGCGGTGCCATTCGTCCACTGCTGATGCAGGTGGGCTTTGATGTTAAAAGCTTGCGTGAGTCACTGAACAAAGGGTTGGAGCAGTTAGCTAAATTGCAAAACCCCACTGGCGATATGAATATGTCGCAAGATTTAGCCCGCTTGCTCAATCAAGCGGATCGCTTAGCGCAACAAAAAAACGACCAATATATTTCCAGCGAACTCGTGCTGCTAGCGGCGATGGATGCCAATACCGCACTGGGTAAAATTCTGCTGGCGCAAGGTGTGAGTCGTCAATCCTTAGAAAACGCCATTACCAACTTGCGTGGCGGTGACAATGTGGATGATCCCAATGCTGAGCAATCACGCCAAGCCTTGGATAAATACACCATTGATTTAACTAAGCGTGCTGAAGAAGGCAAATTGGATCCGGTGATTGGACGTGATGAAGAAATCCGTCGCACCATTCAAGTCTTGCAGCGCCGCACCAAAAATAACCCCGTGTTAATCGGTGAGCCGGGCGTGGGTAAAACCGCAATTGCCGAAGGTCTAGCCCAGCGTATTATCAATGGCGAAGTCCCAGATGGTTTGAAAAGTAAACGTTTACTCTCGCTGGATATGGGTGCCTTGATTGCCGGTGCTAAATACCGTGGTGAATTTGAAGAGCGCCTCAAAGGCTTGCTCAATGAAGTGGCCAAGCAAGAAGGTCAAATCATTCTGTTTATTGATGAGCTGCACACCATGGTCGGCGCGGGTAAAGGCGAGGGCGCAATGGATGCGGGCAATATGCTCAAGCCTGCTTTAGCACGGGGTGAGTTGCACTGTGTGGGTGCGACAACTTTAGATGAGTACCGCCAGTACATTGAAAAAGATGCTGCACTTGAACGCCGTTTCCAGAAGGTTCAGGTCGACGAGCCGAGCGAAGAAGACACCATTGCTATCTTGCGTGGCCTAAAAGAGCGCTATGAAGTACACCACGGGGTAACGATTACCGATGGCGCGATTATCGCTGCCGCGAAACTGTCACACCGCTACATTACCGATCGTCAGCTGCCAGATAAAGCCATCGATCTGATTGATGAAGCGGCCAGTATGATTCGGATGGAAATTGACTCTAAGCCAGAGGCTTTGGATCGTTTAGAGCGCCGCTTGATTCAGTTAAAAATTGAGCGTGAAGCACTGAAAAAAGAAGACGATGCCGCCACGATTAAGCGTTTAGAAAAGCTCAAGGAAGAAATCGTTGAGCTGGAGCGTGAGTACGCTGATTTAGAAGAAATCTGGAAATCAGAGAAATCTGAAGTACAGGGCTCAGCGCAACTGCAACAAAAAATTGAGCAAGCTCGCCAAGAAATGGAGCTGGCGCGCCGTAAAGGTGATCTCAATCGCACGGCTGAACTGCAATACGGTGTGATTCCAGACCTTGAGCGCAGCTTGGAAATGGTTGATCAAAACAGCAAGCCGCAAAATCAGCTGTTACGTAACAAAGTGACGGATGAAGAAATCGCTGATGTGGT
>JAAZJF010000391.1 GCA_012800475.1 Gammaproteobacteria bacterium | reverse complement strand
TGTTTAGTCTACTGCCTAAAGAGTTGGTGGCTGCGCTGGCTGGATTGGCTTTACTAGGTGCCATTGGCAGCAATATATCCATGGCGATTCAGGAAGAAGCCCATCGTGACTCCGCATTAATTACGTTTTTGGCCACTGCTTCAGGTATGAACTTTTTAGGTATAAGTTCTGTATTTTGGGGTGTTTGTATTGGTGTGGCTGCCCACCTGATTCTTACTAAACGTCAATCTATAGATATTCATACAGCTGCAGCAGAACCCGTTTCAAAAAATTAATACGCATTTAAATTTACTTAGTAGGAAGCATTATGATTGATAAAACTTCAGCTTCTTTAATCGAAGCACTGACCCAGATTAAAGATGGCTCCACGATCATGATTGGTGGTTTTGGAACCGCAGGTCAGCCGACAGAGCTGATTGATGGCCTTATCGAATTGGGCGTTAAAGATTTAATTGTGGTCAACAATAACGCTGGTAACGGCGATCATGGCTTAGCCAAACTGTTGCAAACAGGCGCTGTGCGTAAAATTATTTGTTCTTTTCCACGCCAGTCTGATTCATGGGTGTTTGATGAGTTATACCGCGCTGGAAAAATTGAATTAGAACTGGTGCCACAAGGTAACTTAGCGTGCCGAATTCAAGCAGCAGGTATGGGGCTAGGACCCATTTATACACCCACAGGCTTTGGCACAATGCTGGCTGAAGGTAAGCCGGTTTTAAATCATGAAGGCAAAGACTACGTCTTAGAAAATCCCATTCATGCAGACTTTGCTTTAATCAAAGCACATCAAGGTGATCGTTGGGGTAATTTGGTATATAGAAAATCAGCGCGTAACTTTGGACCAATTATGGCCACAGCTGCTGCTGTAACCATTGCTCAAGTTCAAGAAGTCGTGGAGCTGGGTGCGCTGGATCCTGAGCACATTGTTACTCCGGGGATTTTTGTGCAACACGTCGTACAAATCGAACCTACATCAGAATTGGAGTAAACAAATGAGCTATACCAAATTAACTCGTGATCAAATTGCTGAGCGTGTTGCTCAAGATATTCCTGAAGGTGCTTACGTTAACTTAGGCATTGGTTTGCCAACCCGAATTGCCAGCTATTTGCCAGCTGATAAAGAGGTGTTCATGCACTCAGAAAATGGCTTGTTGGCATTTGGTCCAACACCTGAGCCAGGTGAAGAAGATCCAGAGCTGATTAATGCCGGTAAAGAGTATGTGACCATGTTAACCGGCGGTGCTTTTTTCCACCATGGCGACTCCTTTGCCATGATGCGCGGCGGTCACTTGGATATCTGTGTACTGGGTGCTTTCCAAATTGCGCAAAACGGCGATCTAGCGAACTGGCACACAGGTGCACCGGATGCCATTCCTGCAGTGGGTGGAGCAATGGATCTTGCGGTTGGCGCCAAGAAAGTATTTGTTACCACCAACCATGTGACCAAAGATGGTGAGCCTAAACTGGTTAGCGAACTGACCTATCCGGCAACAGGTTTAAAGTGTGTTGACCGCATTTATACCGATCTCTGTGTTATCGA
>JAAZJF010000093.1 GCA_012800475.1 Gammaproteobacteria bacterium | reverse complement strand
TTGATCGAGTGATTAACTTGGCACTGGGCTTATCAATGGGCAAAAGCCTCACCCTACCCACGGACCAACCGCAACATATGCAGCCCTACTGGCAGCAAGCCATTTATACTGCGGCATTGATCGAAGGCTTAACACGCACCTTACCTGTACCTAATAAGCCCGAAGTGGGATTAGCTTACCTTGCAGGTTTGTTACATAACTTCGGTTTTGCCTTATTAGCGCACATTTTCCCCCCGCACTACGCGCTGATCTGCCGTAGCTTAGAAGCCAATACGCATTTGAGTCACAGTGTCGTGGAATACCATGTGCTGGGCATCACCCGCGCGCAAATGGGCGCATGGTTAATGCAATGCTGGCACATTCCGGATGAATTAGTGCATGCCTTGCGCTTTCAGGATACGCCGAGCTACCAAGGCGAGCATGCCGTCTACGCGAACCTCACCTGCTTAGCACAGCGCTTACTACTGCAGTATCACAATGGACTCAGCGCCTACAGTAGCGTGCCTGATACGCTGTACCAGAACTTAGCTATCCATGCTGATAGCGCGCAACTTACGCTACAGCAAATACTGGATGCCGAGCAGGCATTGCGCGCCTTAGTCGCACAATTTAACCCCTAGTCGTCAGTAAAAAATCACGCACCCGCTGCGCTGTTGCGGCAGGATACTCTTGCATAAAGCAGTGCCCACCCTCGACTAATTCAGCGGTGACATGCGCGTTACATCGCGGCCACAGCGCTGCGGATTTCAGCACAACAGGGTATGTAGTGCGGCCATACATAAACAAAACGGGCGCTTGCACTTGACGCAATAATGACCATAAACGCCTTGGCGCAGTGCTAAAAATTTTCGCCTCAAGCCACACAGGACACTTAAGTTGCACACCCTCTTCATCGGCAGGGCGTAAGGCATGATCAACATAGGCTCTAAGCGCTTGTGTCGTCCAGCCTTTAAAAGTGCCGCGGCCAGTTAAGCTGGCATACGCCGCTTGTCGATCAGGCCAGTGCGAGCGACGTACCAATGTGCGCTGCGCTAAGGTATTAAAAATCTTCAAACCCAGTAGCTCTTTGGTTTTCATATAGGCTTGCGCTAACGGCGGAAATACAATCGGATCAAGCAACACCGCCGCACGGAATAAGTGTGGATGCTGCGCCATAATTAAACTGGTTAATACCCCACCAAAACTATGCGCACTGGCATAGACGGGCACATCAGCAAATAGACTGCGCTGCGCTTGAAAGGCTTCTACAGCTAAGGCAGCATTTTGATTCCAGCCTAAAAAAACATCACCAGCGTCACTTTCACCATGCCCTTGAATATCACACAACCATAAATCAAAATCCGCACTCAACAACTCTAGAAGCGGCGTATACACTCGCGTCGATAACCCATTGCCATGTAAAAAATGCAATACGGGCTTGCCTGTAGGTGGACTGTGCCAGCCACGCAAAGTGATACCGGCTGAGGTGTGATAAGACCAAGATGTTAAGTTCATGCAGTTGCTTCCTAATTATTATTTTAGTGCAAGATTACACATCAATACGGCAGGCGGCTAACTCAGCGCTCAACTGCTCTGAGTTTTGATTGTCTGTGAAAATCAACTCTAAACGTGAATCTTTGCGCCACTCAGTATTTTGCCAATGGATACTTTGCCCCTCTAAAGCGTTACCTGATAGCCATCCCGCATTGGTATGCAGCACACATTTAGCTCGCTGCCAGGCCATGTGGCTTAACCAAAGCTGCACGCGTAGCAAATCAAACTGCTGTGAAGGATGCCAACGCCAGCCGATACTCCAGCCATCAGTTTGATCGTTCACTGAACAGATGGGTTGGCGCGGATCAGTCCACACAGCACCCATAGCTGGGGGTGTTTTGGCAAAGTTATCCACAGCACTGTGCTGACCCGCCTGCTGATCATGACCCGGTAACGCCTGCAAGCTCACCTGCCCTTGGCGCGTACAGAGCACGGGTAGTGGAGCAAAAGTTGTTTGCCAGTGCTGCTCTTGTATGGGTGTCAGCTGCTCTGCTTTATTGATGACCACTAAGCCGGTATGCGCCAAGAGCGCTGTATCCTGCGCTATAGCCTCAGTGATTTTATGCCCATCCAGCACCCACACCATCGGCTGTACCGCCAAGACATCCAGCCATGGCACATCACCTAACTGCTCTAATAACTGTAATGGGTGACCTAAACCCGAGGGTTCAATAAACAAACGGTCAGGCTTGGCTTTGCGCAGTAACTGCACCAAAGCCACTTGAAAAGGCACGCCATTGACACAACATACACAGCCGCCCGCCACCTCAGTAAAGCTCACACCCGCTTGCTCACCATCAAGCAAGGCGCTGTCTAAACCAATATCACCAAACTCATTAATCAAGACAGCCCAACGCTCATGACGGGGACGCTGTGCTAATAAACTGCGTAAAACACTGGTTTTACCAGCACCCAAGGCGCCTGAAATCACATGAGTGGGGATGTGTTGCAACATAAGCGCAGCCGCTCCTAACAAGACCAAATAAAAAGCTACCTTAACAAAAACACTGCACCGTCGTGCACTGCTTCTACTCCTGTACGCGCTTGGTTAAGATAGTCACAGATCTGTATCGAATCGGAGTGTGTATGCGCATTATTTCTGCTCTCCTGCTGATGCTGTTCAGTCAGCACCTGCTTGCTCAGGCCTGTGTGATTGAATCCACGGGGCAGCGGGTGAGTGTCAAAATCTGTCAGCAAAACCGTAGTATTCCTGAGCACTTATTTAAAAACGGCTTTTGCCAACCTTCACTGCAAGGGCAAAAAACCAAAGTCACTTATGTCGAGCAATGCCCTATTGGTGCATTCGGGGTATGCCGTAACGCGCAAGCGGGCGGTGTGGGCTATATGCAAGATATTCACTACTACGGTGTCAATACCGATGCGCGTTATTTAAAACCTGCATGCGAACGCCAAAGTAAAGGGCTGTGGACAGCTTATTAAATAGACTGGGTATTGCAGCGCCTAAAGATTTAAATGCAAAAATAATGATATTAAAACCAAGCAATATTCATTAGATTGAAAACAACCTGCGTTCTAGCATAGCCGTATTGATTTACGTCAACTGCTGTAGGAAATATGCCCATGCATTGGCGCAACCTACAGACATCTTCAACCCTGAAGGAGGATGGCGTTGCGTGCCGTTATGCCAAGCTCAGGCTAAGTAATGGCGCGTCGTTGCGCTAGAATAATTATGAATACTGCACCTGCACAGACAGTCGCTTACAACTACAGCGTGGTTCGGCAATTCACCATTGCTACGTTAATCTGGGGCGTGATTGGGATGTCCATGGGCGCATTTATTGCAGCTCAATTGGTCTGGCCACAGCTGAACTTTGACCTCCCTTGGACCAGTTTTGGTCGCATTCGTCCGATCCACACCAACTTAGTCATCTTTGCCTTCGGTGGTTGTGCATTAATCTCCACTTCATTTTATATCGT
>JAAZJF010000092.1 GCA_012800475.1 Gammaproteobacteria bacterium | reverse complement strand
TTAGCATGCCGGTTTTCTCTAAAGCACTGCTGACTTCAGGCGGCATATAGTTTTCATCGTGCTTCGCCAAAATCTCATCAGCAATCAATACGTTAGCCTCATTTAAGCGGCCCATCGCCACAATACCCTGCCCCTCACGAAACAAGTCCGGCAAAATCCCACGGTATTGAATACCCGTATCAGCATCACCGTCTGTCACAATAAAGTCCACTGTCAACGAGTCTTCACTGCGACTCACTGAACCTTCTTTAACTAAACCACCAGCACGAATACGCGCACCTTGTGGCGCTTCACCGTTCATGATTTGTGAAGGCGTGTAAAATAAATTGATATTTTGCTGCAACGCACTTAAGCCTAAGGCGGCTGTCGTAGCCACACCAAGCAAAATGGCAACAATAATAATTAAACGCTTTTTACGGACTGGATTCACTGCTGAGCCTCCCGACGCAAACGACGCGCCTCATTTTTAAAGTAACGCTGGCGAGCTAATAATGGCAGCACCACATTCAACGCTAAAATCGCACAACTGACACCATAGGCAGACCACACATACACACCGTGATTGCCCATGGCTAAAAACTCAGAAAACGAATTAAAACTCATACACCTCTCCCGATTTTTCGTGCAACTTCAGCTTGTGCCCAACGGGTACGTGACTCACGTCGTAACACTTCTGTACGCATGCGCATCAGCAATACAGCAGCAAAAAAACAATAAAAGCCCAGCGTCATAATTAACAATGGCAGCCACATTTCCATGGGCATCGCAGGCTTTTCAGTGATGGTAAAGGTTGCTGGCTGATGCAAAGTATTCCACCAGTCTACCGAGTACTTGATGATGGGAATATTAACAACACCCACCACAGCTAGAATCGCACAGGCTTTAGCCGCACTGTCGCGGTTAGTAATGGCATGCCCGAGCGCGATAATGCCAAAATACAAAAACAGTAAAATCAGCATCGCGGTTAAGCGCGCATCCCACACCCACCATGCTCCCCAGGTCGGTTTGCCCCACACTGCACCCGTGAATAATGCAATCACCGTCATCCATGCACCAATAGGAGCGGCCTGTTGAACTGCCACATCAGCAATTTTCATTTTCCAGACCAAACCGACAATCCCTGCAATGGCGAGGGATATATAAGTGGACTGTGCTAAAAAAGCAGCCGGAACGTGAATATAAATAATACGAAAACTATTACCCTGCTGATAGTCAGGCGGCGCATAGGCTAAACCGAGCACACCACCCACCAGCATCAGTACAGCTGCACTGATGCTAAGCCAAGGCAACCAGCGACCGCTTATTTCATAAAACCATTTGGGCGAGCCCAGCTTGTGAAACCACGTCCAATTCATCGAAATACTCACCGTTATTCAAAATCAGTTATGCGCTCAACAACATATGATGCGCTATGTATACAGTGTACTCACCCACCACAACATTCATCTTAAGGGCTTATTCACCGATACTAATGCGCAATCCAGCAGCAATAGCAAAAGGTGCCAAAGTCAGGGTTAGCATCGCCAAACTGGCCATCCACAACAAGTAACCTGCCGTGGGCAATCCTTGTAAAGCTGCCTGAATGACACCGCTACCTAAAATCAGCACGGGAATGTATAACGGCAGAATCAACAATGCCAATAATATCCCACCGCGCTTTAAACCAACGGTTAATGCCGCCCCTACAGCACCGAGCAAACTTAACACGGGTGTCCCAAGCACAAGTGAAAACAATAAAGTGGGAATCCGATCACCTGGCAAGCCCAGCATTAGGGCCAATAAAGGCGACAACAACACCAAGGCTAAGCCGCAATACAACCAATGTGCCAGCACCTTAGCAAGAACCAAGACGACGAGTGGATGCGGCGAAACGACCCACTGCTCTAATGAGCCGTCCTCAAAGTCACTGCGAAACAAACCATCGAGCGACAACAACACGGCTAATAACGCCGCCACCCACAACAAACCCGGTGATAATGTTTGCAACAGTTGCGACTCAGGCCCAACAGCCAGTGGAAACAATGCAATCACGATGGCAAAAAACACCAATGGGTTCACCAGCTCAGCTGGCCTGCGCAACATCAAACGTGTTTCGCGCACCAACATCAACACAAAAACATGTTTCATAATGCCCTGCGCCCTAAATCCAGCTCACGAAATGTACTGGGTGTGTGCTGTAAAATGTGGTGCGTGGTTAAAATCACCATGCCGCCATTCACGCAATGCTGAGCTAAATGCTGCTCTAGCTGAGCCACTGCCTGCTGATCCAATGCTGTAAAGGGCTCATCTAAAATCCACAACAACGGCGCATCTAAATACAAACGCGCTAGACCGACACGTCGTTGTTGTCCAGCCGACAAGGTATGGCAAGGCACATCTTCAAAACCAGCCAAACCCACCGCGGCTAAAGCCTGCCAAATCTGCTCAGGTGTTGCTCCGCGATGCAAGGCTGAGAGCCATTTAAGGTTTTCTTCAGGGGTTAACAAGCCTTTAATACCTGCCGCATGCCCCAGCCATAATAAGTTTTCTGCTAATACATGCCGCTGCTGCTGAATATTGACACCCTGAATCCGCACCTCACCTGCAGTCGGCTGCATCAAGCCCGCCATTAAGCGCAGCAAGCTGGTTTTACCACTACCGTTAGGGCCACTCACTTGCAGCATATCTTTGGGTTGTACGCTGATATTTAAATGCTCAAATAGCAGCCGCCAATCACGCTCACAAGCTAAGTCAACCGTCTCAAGATAAGCATCAGACACAACACATCGCCTTGCAAAAAGTTTCAAGTCGCTTTCACAGAGCAGCTATACTGCTCTGGCGCTACTTTAAATAAGTGGCGATTATACACAGCTGTGCGGTATGCGCGGCAGGCATTTACAAAGCATTTACAGCAGGTTGCAATCGAAATGGCCAGTGAAATACCTTCAACACGCCCTTCCCCTAGCACCCACAATGTGCAGCGTCCTGCTGTACAGGCTGTCAATTCCACTTTGCAACTGCAAGGCAGCTTACCTACACAACTCAACATTGGCGATTCTACGCAGGCGCAAGTCCTTGCATTGCGCGAAACACAGCAGACTTTCCAAGCGCTATTGCGCCTCTCGCTCGCTGATGGTCAGTACAAAACGCTTGAAGTTAAAACCAACCAACCTTTAATGGTCGGCCAGACCCTTAACGTGACAGCCCTATCCGCACAACAACTGTCATTCAGTTTAATGCCAACTCATAACGCACCGCCGGCCACCCGTATTGACACCAACGTGCTCCCACCTGGTACTTTACTCGAAGGCAAAGTCACACAGGTCGAGCCCAGCGCTCAAGGTGGCTTTAAAATGACAGTGACTGTGGCTAATTCAGCGCTTGCAGGCCAGCAACTGCAGATTGAGAGTCCCAAATCTCTACCTCTGAACACAGTGTTTACTGCGCGTATTGACGGCGCACAACAACTTACATTTCAACCCCTCAATACACGTCTCGAGCCTTTAGCCATCAACCAAGAGTTACAAAAGCAGTTTAATCAACAAGGCTCACTGGGCCAGCTGTTTAAGGGGCTGGATGGCGTGGCAAACGACGGTTTAACGCCAGACGCACTTAAAACAATCAAGCAACTTCTTGCCGGCCTGCCCGAATTCAATGCGCTCACAGACCCCAAAAAGCTGACACAAAGTTTAGTTAATAGTGGCTCCCAGCTAGAAAACCGCTTATTGGGCGGAGCACTTGATCCCGCAAGCCAAGACATGAAGGCTCATCTGCTGCGTTTAATCGCACAACTGGCGCCCATGCTGCCCAATAGCAATCCAACGCTGGCAGCCTCGCAAAGCGCACTCTTATCGCAAGCACTGCCCAGTTTACTGCGCGAACAATTACTAGGAAACAGTCAGACACAGCTGCGTGAGCAAGCTATGCGCTTTCCCTTACCTGGACGTATATTGCAAGCGCTCGATAACCCGAATGATTTAGGCTCTTTATTGCGCTTAGCAGCAGCGGCTGTATCGCGCTTACAAACCCATCAACTGTCGAGCCTTGGACAAACACACACCACGCATGACGGCACGCAAGTGACAGTCTGGCAGCTGGAAGTTCCGGCACGGGACCAAGCGCATATCGTACCCTTGCAAATCAAATTTCAACATGAAGAGCCTACGCATAAAAAAAACGATAAGCAGATCACTCCTGTGTGGAAAATTGACTTAAGCTTTGACTTAGAGCCTCTAGGCCCTTTACATATCCAAGCCAGCTTGCAAGGCAGCAGTATTTCGAGCCAACTCTGGGCTCAAAGTGATGCCACCGCACAATTGATTGATCATGAGCTCGCTCATTTGCGCGATCGTTTACTGGGCATCGGCCTGACAGTTAAAGATTTGACCTGCCATCAAGGCGCGCCCCCCGAAGGTGAAAAAACCAATTTACAACAACGCTGGATTGATGACTTAGCATGAACACACCCACTGAACGCCAAGCGATTGCCTTAAAATATGATGGCCAAAACGCACCCAATGTCACGGCCAAAGGCAATGATGCTCTAGCTGAAGAAATCTTACAGATTGCGCGCGAAAATGATGTGCCTATCTATGAAAACGCAGACTTAGTGCGTTTACTGGCACGACTCGAGCTCGGCGATGCGATACCTGAGTCGCTTTATCAAACGGTTGCAGAAATTATCGCCTTTGCTTGGTACCTAAAAGGCAAGGCACCCGCAGGCTTTTATACGCGCACAGACAATAGCGACACCCTACTGCAACTCACGCACCGCCCTGCTGACGACACCTAGTTAGAAACCGCTCAATATGCCAGCAAATGGCTGATGCATACGCGCCGAGTAATACACACCTGCATAACACAGCAGCGCTGCACGACACGCCAGCCAACGCACTGCAATCGGGTATTGAACGCGAAAAACCACGGCGCCACAGGCGATATAGACGAGCAACAACAGCAACTTAGCCTGCAACCAAGCTGCAGCTAAGGGTGTGAAACTTAATCCAGCCAGCAATAATAAGGCTGCAAGCAATAAAGCACTATCGACCGCATAACTGATGCGGTGTAGTACTCGCGGCAACGCAACAGCAGACAACAAGACCCACAGCCCGCGCAACACAAACACCACACCACTGAGCAATGCCAAGCTGATATGTAGCGTTTTAATCAGCGCGTAATGCTCAATCAGCATAAGCCACCTGGATTTATAGACAGACACAAAAAAGCCCCAATTAAGGGTCTTAAATGCTACTGGACTCATCTGTGAGCCTTTGTATGGTGCGGACAGAGAGACTCGAACTCTCACACCTCGCGGCGCCAGAACCTAAATCTGGTGTGTCTACCAATTCCACCACGTCCGCTTCTTGCTCACGTATAACGCTAATTAACAGCATTATATTTTCCAAATATGGGGTGGACGATGGGTCTCGAACCCACGACACCGGGAATCACAATCCCGTGCTCTACCAACTGAGCTACGCCCACCATATTGCGTGTTGCATACTACATGAATCTTTTCTCACTTACCAGCTTCGCCTAATGGCGCGCCCGGCAGGATTCGAACCTGCGACCACCCGCTTAGAAGGCGGGTGCTCTATCCGACTGAGCTACGGGCGCTTATTGTCATCACTTATAAAGTATCTGACTTTAAGCTCGAACACTGCCCAATTGTACTTGTTCAGTTTTCGTATCAGCTTCAGGCTGTACTGGGTGAGCGGGGTGAATATTAGAGAGATCCCTAGGACCTGTCAACTACTATTTTGAAAATAAGTATAAAAGAATCAAATAGATAGCCAACATTAATAAAATACTTCTCTTGCATCTTTGCCCGATGCGGTCGGTCGTGCGAGAATAGCTACCATCTTTTTTACTCAAATTAGTATGGCTCATTACCTCATGACAGCACAATTGATTGACGGCAAACAGATTGCCGCAGATATTCGTAACACTATCGCTCAACAAGTACAAAACCGTCTAGCACAAGGTTTACGTGCACCGGGCTTAGCCGTAATTCTAGTTGGCAGCGATCCAGCATCCGAGGTGTATGTCGCGCACAAGCGTAAAGACTGCGAGCAAGTCGGTTTTGAATCTAAAGCCTACGATTTACCGGCGACAACAACACAAGATGAGCTACTCAAGCTGATTGATACATTAAACGCTGACGATAGCGTGGATGGCATTTTGGTGCAGCTGCCACTTCCTGCTCACCTTGACTCATCCCTGCTACTTGAGCGCATCAACCCCTATAAGGATGTCGATGGCTTCCATCCTTATAACGTCGGCCGCCTCGCTCAACGTATGCCACTCCTGCGCTCATGCACGCCTAAAGGTATTATGACGCTACTGGCGCATACTGGTGTGGATTTGCACGGTTTAGATGCAGTGATCGTGGGTGCGTCTAATATTGTGGGCCGGCCCATGACTCTAGAGTTACTGCTAGCAGGCTGCACAACGACAACGACGCACCGCTTCACTCACAATTTAGAAGAGCACATACGCCGTGCCGACTTAGTTATCGTCGCCGTGGGCATTCCAGATTTAGTTAAAGGCGAATGGATTAAACCCGGCGCTATTGTGATTGATGTGGGCATTAACCGCCAAGCCAATGGCAAACTCGTGGGTGACGTGGGTTTTGATGCAGCACTTGAGCGCGCGGCTTGGATTACTCCAGTACCCGGCGGTGTGGGCCCAATGACCCGTGCATGCTTACTAGAAAACACACTCCAAGCTTGCGAGCAAGCTACAGTCTAAGCACGATATAAACAGCGCCACGGTATTCAATGGCGCTGTTTATACTGATCAGTTCTTGTCTTCATGCTCGTTAATCAGCCGGCACATACCCAACTCTAAGACACAGCGCTGTGTCTGCACCGCTGCGATGGTCTCCATCACACAGGCAACCCCTTCACCACAACCATCTTGCGACTGAAAGTTTTTATGCTACTTAGAGGCAGCGCTTGAGCATGGCATTGATTTTTTGCGCGCGCGGATCCATCAAGACACTTGGGCCTAAACTATTGGTCACAAAGGCCACACTGACTTCGCGCTCAGGATCAGCACAACCTAACGTACCGCCCGCTCCAGGGTGACCAAAGCTGCGCGCACCTAGCGCATAGGTTGCAGGCGGCTGATCAGCTTGTTCCAACATACAACCTAAACCAAAACGAGTCGGGGTGAGCAAAGTCAAATCTGTTCCAACACTGTGCTCTTGCTGAAAATGACTGAACATCTCACTGCTGAGCAAGCGGCCTTGTAATAAAGCGCTATAAAAACCTGCCAAACCACGCGCTGTACCATGCATATTTGCTGCGGGCTGCTGCATAGAACGCCACTGCAGGCTATTGGTACTGGTCATCATCGAGGGCGGATTGGTAAACGCTTTG
The DNA here is from genome assembly GCA_012800475.1 of Gammaproteobacteria bacterium. Lineage (GTDB taxonomy): Bacteria > Pseudomonadota > Gammaproteobacteria > Pseudomonadales > Pseudomonadaceae > Denitrificimonas. The sequence continues at coordinate 27,116 of JAAZJF010000092.1, read as the reverse complement.
GCTGTCAGCCCTTGTGGTGTCTGGCCCATTTCACGCATTAAGCGCAGCGCAGTCGGGTCGGTGACCGCACCCTTCATACGCATCACATCACCCACACGAGGTAACTGCTCCTCGGTCACGCCTAAATACAATTCCAACCCTAAGGGCTCGGTAATACGTTGTGCAATCGCTGCTCTAGGTTCACAACTATCCACACGGCGCATTAACTCGCCCACTAACCAGCCGTAGGTCATTGGGGCGTAACCGTGAGCACTGTCAGGCGTCCACCACGGCGGGGTTTGTTGCACAGCGTCCAGCATGCGCGACCAATCATAGAGCGCATCCGCCGCCATCGGCTCCACTATGGCAGGCAAGCCTGCGCGATGACTTAACACCTGACGCAGAGTGATAGCGTGCTTACCCTGCTGCGTAAATTCTGGCCAATATTCAGCTATAGGCGTATCTAAATCTAAACGCCCTTGCTCAACCATCTGCAGTAATACAACGGCTGCGACCGGCTTACCACTGGAAAAAATATTGACTAAGGTATCGCGCTGCCACAACTGCTCGCCGTGGCGATCAATCACCCCACCCCACACATCAAGCACAGTTTCGCCAGCCACTTGCACACATAAAGCGGCGCCACGCTGCTCAGGCTCTTCAAGAATTTGTGTAAAGACATCCAGCACGTCACCAAACGCACTGTCACTGTAACCATCAAGATGCATACCAACCTCTGTTTCTAATGAGTACGTCTTTAATCAATTTCACGACGAAAAGGCGGCAAAGAATTTAAAATAGCTTTGCCATACCTTTGCGTCACTAAGCGCCGATCGAGCAAGGTCACGCTACCGGTGTCTTGCTCATTGCGCAGTAAACGCCCGCAAGCCTGTATTAAACGCAATGACGCATCCGGCACGGCAATTTCCATAAACGGATTTCCGCCACGCGCTTCAATCCATTCCGATAATGCAGCTTCAACTGGATCATCTGGCACTGCAAAAGGAATTTTGGCAATCACCACATGCTGACAATAAGCACCGGGTAAGTCGATCCCTTCAGCAAAGCTGGCTAAACCAAACAGTACACTGATTTCACCTTTATCAATCTGAGCTTTATGTTTGGCTAAGGTTTCTTGACGTGACAAGCTGCCTTGTATTAATACACGCTTGCGCCATTCGCGATCTACAGCCTCAAATACATCCTGCATCTGTCGGCGTGAAGAAAACAAGACTAAACTGCCTTGCGCACCCTCTAAGATCGTCGGTAACTCGCGCACAATAGCCTGCGTATGAGCATCTGCATCACGCGGGTCAGCCCGCAAATCAGGTACGCGTAGCACCCCAGCTTCGGCATATTTAAACGGACTCGGCACTACCGCTTTCTTGGCTTCAAAGGGTAAACCTGCACGCATATTAAAGCGATCAAACTTCCCTAATGCCGTTAAGGTTGCTGATGTCACTAAAGCACCGTGAGCGACATTCCATAAATGTCGACGCAAGGTTTGTGCGGCTAAAATCGGACTGGCATTGACTTCAATATCAAAAGCGCCACCGCTGTCAGCCAATGACAACCAACGCGCCATCGGCGGGCTTTCTTCTGGATCTTCAGCAGTAAAAGCGGTCCATAACTCCTGATTCGCATCGGCGCGAGCCTGCAAGCTACCAAATAACGGGTACCACTCTTCGGCCTGCTGGCTCGGTACACCCAACCCTGGCTCACCATCCATCGCTTTTTTTAACAAATCTGTCACGCGAGTGAAAATATCCGTCAGCCGAATGCATTCTTTTTTCAAATCAACCCCCAGCTCACCCAATTCCTTAGGGATCACGCCACCGACAAAACGATAGCGCGGCTTATCGTAACTATCAGGATCGGTGTTCGGACGAAACTCAGCAATTTGCTCACATAAGGTAAACATAAACTGCATCTGGGTGCGCAACCCCTTAGCTAGCTCCGGCACGGGGTCGAGTAGACGTCCAAAATCGCCGGGTAAGGGATTCTGAGCCAATAAGCGCGTGATGTTTTTTTCAACTTGCCCCAACCAGTCAGCGGTGGAACGCAAGCGGGTAAAATGCGCAAAATGATTAATGGCTTTATCGGGCAAATGATGGCCTTCATCAAAGACATAGATCGTTTCACGCGGATCAGGCAGCACGGCCCCACCACCCAAGGCTAAATCCGCCAAAACCATATCGTGATTGGTCACAATCACATCCACTTTGGTCATACCTTCGCGTGCTTTATAAAACGCACACTGCTGAAAATTAGCGCAATGACGGCCTGTGCACTGCGTATGGTCCGTGGTCACTTGTGACCACGTGCTATCTTCCAGCACGGTCGGCCAAGCATCGCGATCACCGTCCCAACGGTTACTGGCTAATTTATTAATCATGTCGCTAAAAAGTTTTTCGCTGTCGCTATCCACCGCAATATTAAAGCCTTCATCGGCAAACAACTGCGCGGTGGCCTGCTCTGCTTCACCATGCTGCGACAAAGCATCGAGTTTTGATAAGCATAAATAGCGCCCACGACCTTTAGCCAAAGCATAGGTGAAGTGCAGGCCACTATTTTTAATAATATCGGGTAAATCTTTATCCACAATTTGCTCTTGCAGTGCCACAGTCGCAGTGGCAATCACCAAGCGCTTACCGGCGGCACGCGCAACAGGAATGGCCGCTAGGCTGTAAGCGACTGTTTTACCTGTCCCCGTTCCTGCTTCAATAGCCACCACGGCGGGATCACCAGCACGCTTACCTTCTTCATCCACTGCAATAGTTCCTAAAACCTTCGCAACTTCAGCAATCATTAAGCGCTGCCCGTAGCGTGCTTTAAGTCCTTTAGCCTCTAAAAAGCGTGTGTATGCGCCTTGAATGGTTTTTTTTAATTCATCGCTCAGCATGCTCTATCCACTTTGTCGAACTGTACGTTTGTTCAGTGTTCATTATTGGACGTATAATAGCCTGCTTAAACGTTTTCTGCTCTATGGATTACTGATGACTGTTATTTCAACCTGCCCATGCACTAGCGATACAAGCTACAACGCCTGTTGTGAGCCATACCATTTAGGCCAACACGCTGACACTGCACAGACCTTAATGCGCGCGCGGTACAGCGCTTACGTCAAGCATGATATTGCCTTTATTCAGGCCACCACCCTGCCCGCCCAACAAGCTCAACTTGACTTAGAAGGCATCGCACACTGGAGCCGTAATAGTCAGTGGCGTGGCTTAGAGGTCCTGCGCAGCACACTGGCAGATGATCAACGCCACGCTTATGTTGAGTTTATTGCGCACTGGGAAGATGCCCAGGGACGCCACCAGCATCACGAAACTTCGCTCTTTATTAAACCCGCGCAGCAATGGTATTTTTATGATCCCAATGTCCCTTTGCGAGCTGAGCGCAATGCTGTGTGCCCATGTTCAAGTGGTTTAAAATTTAAAAAATGCTGCGCGCCTTACATTTAAATAAAATTCAATCACACCTCTAGCAAGCATTGCATAACCCCCGCACTATCAAGAATGATAGGCAGCGCAATTTAATTGATATCCAGCGCATAAACAGGCACTGTGCATGGTTAACAATGTATTTTGTTTAATATTGACGTGTTGTATTGCCGCACAATTTGGAGTTCATCGATGAGCTATTTAGTGTCCACAAGAAAAACACCGGCACTGTTACTATTATTGAGTCTATTGAGCGCACTCAGCGGCTGTTCAACATGGGTCGGCAGTAGTTTTAAAACGCCTGATATACAGTTAGTTGATGTTGAACTTATTCACGCCAAACTGCTTGAGCAACAATTTGTACTGCACTTTCGCATTGATAACCCCAACTCAAAAAGCCTTCCCATGCGCAGTATCAATTACCGCGTCATGCTCAATGACACGCCACTGGCGACCGGTACCAATAATCAATGGTTGACGGTGCCTGGCAACTCATATGCCTATTTTAAAATACCTGTACACACCAATTTGTGGCGGCACATGAAAGTAATTATGCGTATGCTGGAAAAACCAGACCAGCCTATTCATTACGCTTTGCATGCTGATGTAAGTACAGGTCTTTTATTGGGTAAAAAAATCAATATTCTGCGCCACGGTGATATCATTCCCGGCGACTATATTCGCGAGTAACTACTATGTCTTCTACAGAACACGTTCACGGCCCCGACTGCAATCACGACCACCCCCAAGAGCCTACGCCTCATGTGCATGGTCCGCATTGCAATCATGGTCATCACGAACCCGTACGCAACCCGTTAAAAACGGTAGGCCGTAATGATCCATGCCCTTGTGGCAGTGAGAAAAAGTACAAAAAATGTCACGGTGCCTAACGTGCAGACATCTTCAAGTATGTGGCTTATTGTAGCGACCGTCTGCGTTATTGGCTTAGCAGGATACGCAACGCTGTTATGGCGTCGCGTATGGCAAGCTCAACGCCTAGAGCAAGCACGTCAAGCGCAACAAAAGCGTCAACGTCGTGACGATTTAATCGTATTGGCCAATGGTTTTTTAACTGAACAAATGCCTTGGGCTGAAGGTTGTATTCGGATCAAAGTGATTCTTGATCACTACGATGCTGATATGACCATGCACGCAGACTATCAAGTCTTACAGAAAGTGTTTAGCGCCACACAACACATCCCCACACATGATGCATGGCGCGCGCTCAGCTCAGCTGAAAAACAACCCTTTATGCAGCAACTTAATGAGTTAGAGCTGCGGCATAAAAAGGACTCAATCAGCGCAGTACAACAGCTACTCAAGCATCTCAACAGTTAATCCTGTTCAGTATGCGTTAACTCCAAGCGTGCGCGGTCTTGCCATTGCTCAGCAATTTCGGTTTTGACCGCGACACCCAACTGCTGAAAATCACTCGCCTGCTTAATCAAGTTACCTCGACCATTGACCAGCTGATCACAGGCTTTGCGATACGCCTCTTGAGCACGATCCAAACTCTGACCAATACCATCCATGCTGCCCAAAAAGATTCGCAATTTGTCATACACTTTACTGGCGCGCTCAGCCAGTTCAGCCGTGCTGCGACTTTGCTCCTCAAAACGCCATAACTGGCGTACCACAGTCAAACTTGCCAACAAGGTACTGGGCGTAGCAATTAAAATATTTTGCTCAATCGCACGCTGCAACAAAGTATCATCAGCACGCACAGCATCGGCAAAAGCCGACTCTATGGGTACAAACATAAACACCATATCCGGTGCATTTAAACCCGGCAGAGCCGCATAATCACGCTCAGCCAATTCAGCTACACGCGCTGAAAATGCACTGACATGCTCACTTAGCGCCTGCGCGCGCACACGCTCATCATCTGTATTGACATAGCGCAAATAGGCATTGAGCGAAACTTTAGCATCGATAATCAAGTGTTTATTTTGCGGTAAATACACAATAGCATCAGGACGCTTACGCCCTTCGCTGGTATTGAAACTGACTTCGCGTGCAAAATCCTTACCCAACTCTAAGCCGGCTCGCTGCAAGACATTTTCTAAAATCAACTCACCCCAATGACCTTGAGTTTTGGTCTGTCCACGCAATGCTCGACTTAACTCATGCGCTTCTTGCGTGATTTGCTGATTGAGATCTTTGAGCTGTAATAATTGCTGTTGCAAGGAGGCTTGCTGCTGCACATCTTTATGATGAATGTCTTCAACTTTCTGGCGAAAACTATCAATCTGCTCACGAAACGGCTTTAACATCGCTTCCAATGACTGCTGACTACTGTGTGTTAATGACTGCCCGCGCGCTTCAAAAATCTGTGTAGCAAGCTGTTCAAACTCAAGCTTTAATTGCTCACGACTGTCTTTAAGCAACTGCTGCTGCTCAAGCAAATGCTGCTCCTTCTGGGCACTTAAACCCTGCAAGGATCTAAAATCTTGTTGCAACTGCTGGTACTGTTGCTGCAACTCAGTATGTTGCGCTTGCAGTTGCTGCAACGCCTGCTCACGACTGTGTCGCTGCTGCTTAATCTCAGTGTAGCTGGCCTGCGCAGCATCCGCGGTTCCGCGGCTGTGCAGCAGCTGCGCATGCATCTGAGTGTGTTCATTTTTCAGCTGCTGTACATCGGCTTCACGCTGCTTGAGTTGTTCATAGAGTTGATCTTGCTGACTGCCCAATACTTGCAACTCAGTGTCTTGTTCATGCAGTTGCTGCTGTGCCTGCATCAAAACGCTTTGTTGCTCAGCCAGCTGCTGCGCTAAGCGTTGCCCACGCACAAATTGCCCTACTGCAGCGCCCAGCACACCGATACCCAACAAGACCGGCGCGACAAATTGCGCCCATTCAAGCCCTGTTAAGCCAAGCATATCGACGCTCTTTGCATGGAGTTCAAGCCTGTCATGGCCGCATTACGCTGATTGTGCGCTGCTTTAATAAAGCTGAGCATCCAGCGTGTCACTAAAGCGCCATCGTGCCTATCGGCTAAACTCTGGCACGCTGCGCTGTACTCTTGCGGGCAATACATCGACTCTCTGAGTTGTAATAAAGCACGAGAAAAATCAGCAGTGAACTCAGGATGACCTTGAAAGCACAGCACCTGCTCACCCACTATAAAAGCTGCATGCTCACAAAACTCATTACTGGCTAATACGTGCGCACCTTCAGGCAACCCGATCACTTGATCACGGTGACTGACCAGCAACTGAAAGTGATCCAACTCATGTTCCAACCAGTGTGGCTTAGCTTGTAAACGGTAGTTGTGTACACCCAAACCCCAACCTTTATCTGAACGCTGAGTATCACCACCCAAAGCTAAGGCTAAAATCTGATGCCCAAAACAAATCCCCAGCAACACATCACCGCATGCAAAGCGCTCTTGCAAATATGTACGCAAAGTCACTATCCAAGGATCATTGGCAAATGAATCCGCTTTGCTGCCGGTAACTAAATACGCATCAAAGTGCTGATCTTGCGCAGGGTACTCACCGCGCACAACATTAAAGACGTGCAACTGCAGTGTTGTGTCTTGGGCATAAAACAACCGCTTAAACATGTCACCAAACCCTAGATAGGTTTCTTGCAAACTGGGATGCAGATCATCCGCTTCTAAAATACATATGCGCAAGGTCACTTGCCTCCCCTCTATTCACCGTAAACAACACCCATGCTATTGCAGCATGCTCACATAGTAAAAAATAAGCCTCAGTCAATGACACAGCCTAACATGCTTGTATCACCCTGTATTTAAACAAAAAAGCCGGTTCAACTTCGCAGCTGAACCGGCTTTTATATGTCTTTAAAGCTTAAGCATTTATGCTCAAGCTAATCGACTAATCTTCGCGATAACGACGCAATTTCAACGCCTTACCAGCAACGCGAGTGTCTTTTAACTTACCCAATAAACGCTCTAAACCTTCTTCTGGCAATTCAACCAAGCTGAAGCTTTCACGAATCTGGATACGACCAATCGCATCACGCGACAAACCGCCTTCATTTAAAATCGCACCGAGTAAGTTACGTGCAGCAACGCCATCACGGATACCCAGCGCCGTACGGCAGCGTACTTTACCTTCACTGAGCGCTAAGGGTGCACGACGCTCACGTCCTGCGCCATCACCGCGGCCTTCGCCACGATCGTTGCGACCTTCACCGCGACCGCGTCCACGATCATCACGATCACGATTGTCGCGACCACGTGGAGCCAATACCGGCTGCTCGCGCTCAACGCCATCCAATGTAAAGGCTTGGCCTTCAGTGGTTTTAGCCAATAAAGCTAAAGCCAAGTCTTCAGCACTGCAATTTAACTCAGTGGTTAAATGCGCTAACAACTCAGCATTCTGGTTGGCTGTATCTTTAACGCGCGGTGCTAAATCTTGCGTCAAGCGACGGATACGTGCTTGCAGAATAACTTTAGCATCCGGCAGTAAAATCTCAGCGACTTTCTGGCCCGTCACACGCTCAATCACTTGCAGCATACGGCGCTCACGCGGCGTCACTAACAATAATGCACGACCGTCACGACCGGCACGGCCCGTACGACCAATACGGTGCACATACGACTCAGGGTCATACGGCATATCAATATTGAATACGTGAGTAATACGCGGCACATCAAGACCACGCGCAGCAACGTCAGTTGCAATCACGATATTTAAACGACCATCTTTCAAGGACTCAATCACGCGCTCACGTTGATTCTGCGCGATATCACCATTGAGTGCCGCGACTTTATAGCCTTTAGCTTCAAGTGCTGCAGCGATGTCTAATGTGGCTTGCTTGGTGCGCACAAAACCAATCATCGCATCAAAGTCTTCAACTTCAAGCAAACGCAATACAGCATTCACTTTCTGATCCGCATGTACCATCAAGTGAGCTTGATCAATACGCGCAACAGTTTGAGTTTTGCTGGCAATTTTTACCTGCTGAGGATTGCGCAAGTGCTTTTCAGCAATGCCGCGAATCGACGCTGGTAAAGTGGCAGAGAACAATACAGTCTGACGCTCATCCGGCATGGCATTAAAGATCACTTCTAAGTCATCCATAAAGCCAAGCTTGAGCATTTCATCTGCTTCATCAAGCACTAAAAACTTAATGGTCGACAGTAATCCGCCGTTACGGCTCAGGTGGTCAACTAAACGACCTGGCGTTGCGACAATCACTTGCGCACCGTTGCGAATGGCTTTTAACTGTGGACCCATTGGCGCACCACCGTAAATAGCCACAACGTTAACGCTGGGCATTTGTGCCGCAAAGCTTTCAAATGCAGTGGCCACTTGCAGCGCTAACTCACGGGTCGGTGCTAAAACCAACACCTGAGCTTCACGACGCATGGCATCAATACGCGACAAAATAGGTAATGCAAACGCAGCGGTTTTACCCGTACCGGTTTGTGCCTGACCAATCATATCGTGGCCAGCCATAATCAACGGAATGGACTGAGTTTGAATCGGAGACGGCTCTTCGTAACCCACTGCAGTGATCGCTGCAAGTACGGATGGGTGAAGGTCGAGAGTCGCGAAAGTACCAACTGCTGGAGTGTTTTCGATTTCTTGGGTCATGGTATGCCTTCTGTGCATCCGCAAAGACCCATGAAAGCTGCACACGCCGTGAAAGACCATAAATGGTCGCCCTTTTGGCAGCCTAATTGCGAGTATTTGCGAGAACGCTGTTTAGAAAAAACGTCTAGGGTAGTCCAGTGTAGGACAAGCAGTCGAAGCAGTGCTTCGGGATATTGCAGTAACCTTAACGGGGGCCGATCTGGCCGGCGCGTATTATAGACGCTTTGACGACTCTTGACCAGCCTTAGTTACAAGCGTAGGTAAAGTCAGTGTCAACTGGCTTTTAAAGCCGCGCAAGATACCCGTCAAAGGATCAATGAAACTAATGTGCCGCGCCAGCAACTGCAAAGGCTGGCTAAAGCTTTGCTGATCAGGCTCTGACTGTAACTCGGGGTAAAGTGGATCATTGAGAATCGCTGCACCCAAAGCCGCCATATGCACACGCAACTGATGCTTACGTCCAGTCACGGGGTACAGGCGATAGCGCCATACATCGCCCTGCTGCTCACAGACCTCAATCACAGTATCACTATTGGCCACACCCACAACTTCTTGCATGCGAAAAAACTGTTGCGCAGACTCCAGTCGACTGCGATGACGATACGGCCACTGCAACTGCGGCAAAGCACCTGCTAAGGCTTCATAACACTTCATAACTTTACGCTGACGAAATAAACCTTGATAGGCATCACGCGTGTGCGGATTGATAGAAAACAACACCACGCCGGCAGTCAGTCGATCCAGACGATGAATCGGCACAATATCTGGATTATCCAGACGTTTCATCAAGCGGCGCAACAGCGTTTCTTCAACATAACGCCCAGCCGGCATGGTGGGTAAAAAGTGGGGCTTATCCACCACCACAAGATGCTCATCTTGAAACAAAATTGTTTCGGTAAAAGGGATTACCAACTCATGGGCCACTTCACGAAAGTAGTACACCACAGCGCCCACTTGATAGGGCTCATCCGGCAGCAAAGACTCTTGCTGCTGATTTAGTACTTTCCCCGCCAACATGCGCTGATGCCAGCTTTCACGGCTGACGCTGGTGAAACGCTCGCACAAAAAATCCAATAACAACACATAAGGTGCAACGGGCAACTGCACGCGACTTGCACCTAAAACTGTAGAACTGAGCATACTCTGTACTTAATGCACCGTATGCCCGGCTGGATCATCTTCATCCACTTCATCTTCTACTGCTTCTTCAGCCAAATGCCCTGCCGCCAATAAACCGGCATGAAACATCTCTTTAGCAATATCAATGTAGCGCGCTTTTAAAAAACCACGCGCCTCACTTGAGAAAGTCAAAGTCACTAAGGCTGTATCTTCTTCGGCACGACGCAATACGATACGACCGTCCGGCAACTCAACAATTTCCAAAAACGCACTGGACATAAATAACTCTTAATCAATCAAATAAAACACTGCAGAGCACTGAGGCTCTGCAGATGACTTAGGCTTTTGGTTTAGCTTTGCGCTTATCTTCAACCTGCCATTTCTTGCCGTCATAAAAAGCTTTCCAGCCGCTGGGCTTACCTTCAATTTCTGACTGCACGTACTGCTCTTTAGTTTTTCGACTGTAGCGAATCACTGTGGGCACACCATCGGGATCATGAGTCGGCGCAGTAAACAAATAGCTGTGCTTGGGATCAATTTCTTTTTTATGCGGCAACAACTCAAGCACTAACGGCGCTCGCGTTTCACGCTTTTTAGGGAACTGACTGGCGGCTAAAAACATACCTGAAGCACCATCGCGCAGCACATAGGTATCATCCACATTGATACATGTCAGCTCAGGCATAGGCACAGGATCCATTTTTGGTGGCGCAGCTTCACCACTGCGCAGCAGTTTGCGGGTATTTTTACATTCCGTATTGGTGCAACCAAAGTACTTACCAAAACGGCCTGTTTTGAGCTGCATTTCACTGCCGCACTTATCGCACTCTAAGCTTGGACCTTCGTAGCCCTTGATGCGAAACACACCCTCTTCCACTTCGAAACCACTGCAGTCGGGGTTATTACCGCACACATGCAGCTTATGAGCTTCATCAAGTAGGTAGGCATCCATGGCTGTATCACACTTGCCACAGCGACGTTTGTTACGCAGCAATAAAGACTCAGACTCACCTTCGTCATCTTCAGCAATTTCGTTGCCTGGCACCAAGTTCATGGTTGATTTGCAACGCTCTTTTGGCGGCAAGGTATAACCTGAGCAACCTAAAAACACACCTGTTGATGCGGTGCGAATCATCATCGGACGACCGCACTCTTTACATGGAATGTCCGTCATGGTCGGCGCATTTTCACGCATACCATTTTCACTTGAGTCAGCAGTTTCAAGCTTAGTTTTGAAATCCTGATAAAACTCATCAAGCAACTGCTTCCACTGCAACTCACCGTGCGCTACGTGATCCAAACGCTCTTCCATCTGCGCAGTGAAGTTATAATCCATCAAATTAGCAAAGCTTTCACCAAGACGCTCGGTGACAATATCACCCATTTTCTCGGCATAGAAACGACGGTTTTGTAAGGCTACATAGCCACGGTCTTGAATAGTCGAAATAATCGCCGCATAAGTTGAAGGACGACCAATGCCTTGTTTTTCCAACTCTTTAACTAAACTTGCTTCACTGAAACGCGCCGGCGGCTTAGTGAAATGCTGAGTTGGATCAAGCTTGATTAGCGTTAGCGCATCACCTTTTTTCAGATCCGGTAACACCGCATCCTCGGCGCCCTTACCTTGCTGCGGCTGCACCTTGGTATAACCATCAAACTTCAAAATACGACCGCGTGCGCGCAGTTCAAACTGTGCCGCGTCAACCGTTAAACTGGTAGCAATATACTCAGCCGGTGGCATCTGACAGGCAACAAACTGACGCCAAATCAACTCATACAAGCGCTCTGAATCACGCTCCATACCTTTGAGCTGGGGCGTTTGCACATTCACATCTGAAGGTCGAATCGCTTCGTGAGCTTCTTGTGCGCCTTGCTTGCTGCTATAAAAAACTGGCTTATCCAAAACATACTTAGCGCCGTACTCTTGATCAATAAAGCTGCGCACCATCTCAATGGCATCGTTAGAAATATTGGTCGAGTCGGTACGCATATAGGTGATGTAACCGGCTTCATACAAGCGCTGCGCCAGCATCATGGTTTTCTTCACACCAAAACCTAAACGCGTACTGGCTGCTTGCTGCAACGTCGAGGTGATATAAGGTGCACTTGGGCGACTGCTGGTGGGCTTATCTTCACGCTTGACTACGCTATAGGTTGCGCCCTCTAAAACAGCCAGCGCGGCATCTGTTTGCTCTTTACTGACTGGGCGGAAGGCTTTGCCTGTATCACGCACAACTTCAAAGCGCGTATTGATCTGCGCGGTGTTGTTTAAGTCAGCATGCACCTGCCAAAACTCTTCTGGCACAAAGGCGCGAATTTCTTTTTCACGCTCAACGACAAGCTTAACCGCCACCGACTGCACACGGCCTGCGGACAAACCACGCGCGACCTTCTTCCACAGCAAGGGCGATACCATAAAGCCCACAACGCGGTCTAAAAACCGACGGGCTTGCTGTGCATTGACTTGATCAATGTCCAACTGCCCAGGCTCGGCAAATGCCCCTTGAATGGCTTTTTCGGTAATCTCGTTAAACACCACACGCTTGTAACGGCTGTCATCACCACCAATGGCTTCACGCAAATGCCAGGCAATAGCCTCACCTTCGCGGTCCAAGTCCGTGGCCAGATAAATAGTGTCAGCGTCTTTCGCTAGACGGCGTAACTCTTCAATGACTTTTTCTTTGCCCGGCAAAATCTCATAGCGGGCTTTCCAATCATTTTCCGGATCAATACCCATGCGAGCGACTAAAGTGCGCATCGCTTTCTCTTTGGGCGTCAATTGCGCAGTGTCGGCCGCTTTAGCACGCTTAGCTGGCTCTTTACCGGCAGCAGAAGACCCGCTTGTCGGTAAATCACGAATGTGACCCACGCTCGACTTCACCACATACTCATTACCTAAGTATTTGTTGATTGTCTTCGCCTTAGCGGGGGACTCTACGATAACCAGCGATTTGCTCATTGCTCAGAATATTCCTGGAATAGATAAAATGATATGCACTCGGTCAATGCGCTGCACACCACAAAAAATACGATAACTTACTTTATAGTGAGGCTATATATAGGTTGTAACCCACCTAGGTCAAGTTTTTGGTCAATTAGTTCTTAGTGCTCCTGCGCTGTAAACAGACTTTTTTCTGCTTGCAGCAAGCTAAACCGAGGCTGTAATTGCCCATCCACTTCAACCTGTTCCACAAACATTGACAAGGGTCGCACCCACAAGCCAAACGCCCCATAAAGCGCTTGATAGACCACCAATTGCTCATCGTGCTCAGAGTGTTGAGCTACGCCTAAAACGCGGTATTGCGGGCCTTTATAATGTTGATAAATACCTGTTTGTACATTCACACTTTTCTTCCTAATAAAAAAGCCGAGACACGAGGCCTCGGCTTAGATGTGACACTGATTTTTACACGCGTTCAAATACAGTAGAAATACCTTGGCCTAAACCAATGCACATGGTCGCTAAACCTAAAGTACCACTGTTTTGTTGCATGACATTGAGCAAGGTGCCAGAAATACGCGCACCTGAACAACCAAATGGGTGGCCTAAAGCAATGGCACCACCATGTAAGTTCACTTTCTGCTCCATTTTATCCAGCAACTTTAAGTCTTTCAGCACCGGTAAAGCTTGCGCAGCAAAGGCTTCGTTCAGCTCAACAAAATCAATATCGTCCATGCTTAAGCCTGCACGCTTCAGTGCTTTATGCGTCGCAGGCACTGGGCCGTAACCCATAATGGCTGGATCTACACCTGCAACAGCCATAGAACGTACAACCGCCATAGGCTCAATGCCTAGGTCTTTAGCACGCTGTGCTGACATCACAATCATGCATGAGGCACCATCAGTAATCTGCGACGAAGTCCCTGCAGTGACTGTGCCGCCTTTGGGGTTAAACGCAGGACGCAGAGCCGCTAGACTTTCAAGGGTCGTCTCGGGACGAATGGTTTCATCGTAATCAAATACTTTTAAGAATCCATCGGCATCGTAGCCTTCCATCGGAATAATTTCGTCTTTGAAATTGCCTTCATCGGTCGCCTTTTGCGCCAAACGGTGCGAACGTTCGCCAAACGCATCCTGCTGCTCACGGCTGATGCCATGCATTTTACCCAGCATTTCAGCTGTTAAACCCATCATGCCTGATGCCTTAGAGGCGTACAGCGACATATGCGGGTTTGGCTCAAGTCCGTGAGTCATGCTCACGTGACCCATGTGTTCAACACCACCAACTACAAACACATCGCCATTACCGGTCTGGATCGCTTGTACCGCAGTGTGCAAAGCACTCATGGATGAGCCGCACAAGCGACTCACTGTCTGCGCAGCACTGGTGTGTGGAATGGCAGTCATTAAAGACGCCATACGGGCAATGTTCCAGCCCTGCTCTAGAGTTTGGTTGACACAACCCCAGATCACATCTTCAACTTCTGCTGGGTTTACTTTCTCATTACGATTGAGTAAACCACTGATTAAATGTGCTGACATATTTTCAGCACGTGTGTTGCGGTGCATGCCACCTTTTGAACGACCCATAGGGGTACGTCCGAAATCAACAATCACTGCATCTCTTGGATTTAAGCTCATATCTTTACTCCCGCTCTAATCTGTTATCGATTAACCGAAAAAGGTTTGACCATTTTTGGCCATTTCGCGTAATTTTTCGGTCGGGTGATATAGCGCACCCAAGTCAGCGTATTTGTCGGCTAAAGCAACAAACTCGGCTACACCGATACTGTCGATGTAACGTAACGCACCACCACGGAACAATGGGAAACCAATACCGTAAATCAAGCCCATATCCGCTTCTGCCGCTGTTTCAACGATGCCGTCTTCTAAGCAACGAACCGTCTCCATGCACAATGGAATCATCATCCAATTGATAATGTCCTCATCGCTCACTTCACGCTGCTCATACACAATGGGGGCTAAGATTTCAGCAATCGCATCGTCCACGACTTTTTTCGGCTTGCCACGCTTGTCTGTTTCGTGAGCATAAAAACCTTTACCGTTTTTCTGCCCTAAACGATCGGCCTCATACAAGGCATCAATGGCTGAGCGCTGATCATCTTTCATGCGATCAGGAAAGCCTTCAGCCATCACGTCACGACCGTGGTGACCTGTGTCGATACCCACCACGTCCAGCAAGTACGCAGGACCCATGGGCCAGCCGAACTTTTCCATGACTTTATCAATGCGCACAAAATCAACGCCGGCGCTGACCAACTTGGCAAAACCACCAAAGTAAGGGAACAGCACTCGGTTCACTAAGAAACCTGGGCAATCATTCACCACGATTGGGTTTTTACCCATTTTTTGCGCATAAGCTACAGTGGTCGCTACCGCTTCGTCTGACGAATGCTCACCACGAATCACTTCAACCAAAGGCATCATGTGCACTGGGTTAAAGAAGTGCATGCCGACAAAGTTTTCTGGACGCTTGAGTGCTTTAGCCAGCAGGTTAATTGAAATCGTTGAGGTGTTGGATGCAAGAATGGTGTTTTCACCCACATGTTGCTCAACCTCAGCTAAAACAGCCTGCTTCACTTTGGGGTTTTCAACGACAGCTTCAACAACGATATCAACGTGACCAAAATCGCCATACGACATCGTTGGGCGAATCGCATTCAAAGCTTTGGCCATCGCAGCCGGCTTAAGGCGCTTACGCTCAACACGCTTGACTAGCAATTTGGCCGCTTCATCAAGACCTAACTGGATACCGTCTTCACGAATATCCTTCATCAGAATGGGCGTGCCTTTTAGGGCTGACTGATAAGCGATACCACCACCCATAATACCTGCGCCCAATACGGCAGCAAGTTTGACTTCACGGGCAATTTTCTCGTGTGCTTTAGCTTTACGCTTGAGTTCTTGATCGTTTAAGAACAAACCAATCAAGCTTTCAGCCACGGACGTTTTCGCGAGCTTTGCAAAGCCTTTAGCTTCAATTTCCAGTGCTTTTTCACGACCATGATTCGCCGCTTTTTGAATAGTTTTAACCGCTTCCAGTGGCGCTGGGAAATGCGGGCCCGCTTGCGCGCCCACTAAACCTTTAGCCGTCTCAAAGCTCATCATCTGCTCAATAGCATTGAGCTTGATTTTTTCCAGCTTAGGCTGACGCTTAGCTTTATAGTCAAGTTCGCCAGAGATGGCGCGTTTGATTAAATCAATCGATGCTTGCAACAGCTTATCTGCCGCCACAACTGCATCTACAGCACCCACTTTTAAAGCATCGTCGGCGCGCCCTTCTTTACCTGCAGCAATCCACTCAACAGCGTTATCCACACCGATAACGCGAGTTAAGCGCACTGTGCCACCAAAACCCGGATAAATACCGAGTTTAACTTCTGGCAAACCTACTTTGGCCGTCTCAGACATCACTCGATAATCGGCCGCCAAACACATTTCAAAACCACCACCTAGAGCAATACCATTAATGGCGGCAACGGTTGGCATATTCAGGTCTTCAAAGTCATTAAAAATTGCATTCACTTCGAGGTTGGCAGCAATCAATTCTTCTTCGGGCAGCTTAAAGTTCTCAACGAACTCAGTAATATCTGCACCAACGATAAATACATCTTTACCACTGGTCACAATCACGCCTTTAACATCAGTCTTGGCTTTAATTGCGTCCACTGCAGCACGCAGTTCGGTCAGTGTTAGATGGTTAAACTTATTAACGGACTCACCCTTGAGGTCGAAATTGAGTTCGACAATACCGCTTTCAAGGGTCTTCACCGTGATGGCTTTACCTTCGTAAATCATCAGCTGATCTCCATTCGATGGAAGCTGCGCAGTCAGCTTGTTGAAACTGCCAGCCATTCAATATTGTGCAAGGCACTTTGCGAAACACCGCCGAGCAGTCATACCATTATTATATTCAGAAGAATTTAAGCGGCACTGCCAAGTCGAGTTTCATACGCCCGTTTGATTTGGGTAAGCACACATTCACGCAATTTTTTCTCTTTGTCAATTGCCAGCACTACAGAAAGCCAAAAAACATCAGTAAATGTGCTGCAACAGTGCGTTTTTAAAAGAGACATACGCGTATAACGCCAGATCTGAGAACCGACCTAGGGTGATTGATCCAGTATCAGCCACTGACCCCGCTGCAGGCTATTGCTAAATCATACTTGGGCAACACGACAACAATAGCAGAGGCGTGCAGATCAATCAGTCCGTGCAATTGAGCTAGAGGAGCGTTACATTGTGCAGACATAAAGTGCAACCCAACGGCAGTGCTCAATGCGATATAAAGTGCTGCCTATCATCGACATATGTCGTACTCAAAGGCGCTAAGCCCACGAGCAAGGACTGGAGACAGCCATGGCCTATTCCCATATATTGATTGCTATTGATTTAACTGAAGATTGTCATCGCGTTTTGGAAAGAGCCCACAAGCTCTGCCAAGCGCTCTCGTGCCAAGCCACGCTGGTGCATGTAGTTGAGCCTTTAACCATGGCATTTGGCGGTGACGTGCCGATGGATTTATCATTGCTGCAAGATCAGCAAACTGAGCAAGCGCAAAGCAAGCTCAATATTCTTGCTGAACAGCATGCGCTCCTCAAAGAAAACAACTGCCATTTGCGTTATGGCCAACCGCGTCAAGAAATTCATCTATTAGCCAAAGAATCCAACTGCGACCTTATTCTTGTCGGCAGTCACGGTCGTCACGGCTTAGCTTTATTGCTGGGCTCAACCACCAAAGATCTGTTATCAGGCGCGCCCTGCGACATATTGGCGGTTGATTTAAGTGAGCATGACGACGACTAAAATGCAAAACAGGCAAGCTGCTGACGCATCACTTGCCTGTTAATTGATTGCATAGAGTGCGCTTTACAGCGCAACTAGAGTTTAACTGTCCAGTTCAGCCCAACGCTCGATCAAAACGTCTAACTGCGCTTGCACTGCATCAATTTTCGCTAACACAGCTTCAGTGACATCCTGCGCTTGCTGATAAAAATCAGCAGCAGACACTTGCTCATGCAGGGCTGCAAGCTCAGTCTCTAAAGCATCAATCTGCTCTGGAATCGCATCCAGTTCGCGCTGCAACTTATAGCTCAGCTTTTTTTTAGGCTCAGCACTGTCTGCAGAAGGCGCGACAACGGCAGGTTCTGCCTCAGCTTTAACGCTCGTTTTTGCCGCGGGTGCTTCTAGATCATCAGTTGCACCCAGCAGGCGAATACTACCGCCCTGACGCAGCCAGTCATCAAAGCCACCTACATATTCGCGCACACGACCTGTGCCATCAAAGACTAAGGTGTTGGTAACCACGTTATCTAAAAATGCACGGTCGTGACTGACGATCAGCACTGTACCCTTAAACTCCATCAGCACTTCTTCAAGCAGCTCAAGGGTTTCAACATCCAAGTCGTTGGTCGGCTCATCAAGCACCAATAGGTTGGCAGGACGAGTAAACAATTTAGCTAACAACAACCGAGCACGCTCACCACCTGACAAAGCTTTAACCGGTGTACGTGCACGCTGTGGACTGAATAAGAAGTCGCCCAAGTAGCTGAGCACATGCTTACTTTGCCCATTAATCATAATGGTGTCGCTGCCTTCACCCACGTTTTCAATCACCGTTTTCTCGGGATCCAACTGATGACGCAACTGATCAAAATAAGCCACTTCAAGCTTAGTTCCCACCTCGATCGTGCCTTGAGTGGGCTGCAAGTCACCGAGCAGCAGTTTGAGCAAGGTGGTTTTACCACTACCATTGGCACCCAACAAACCGATGCGATCACCACGTTGTAAAACCATCGAGAAATCTTTAATCAGTTGACGACCGCCATCATGGGCAAAGCTGACATGTTCGGCCACGATCACCTGTTTACCTGATTTCTCACCGGCACCAATGCTGATATTGGCTGTACCTTGGCGCTCACGGCGCTGACTGCGCTCGACACGCAACGCTTTCAGCTCACGTACACGACCTTCGTTACGCGTACGGCGCGCTTTAATACCTTGGCGAATCCACACTTCTTCTTGCGCCAGCTTTTTATCAAACAATGCATTGGCGGTTTCTTCAGCGGCAAGTTGCTGCTCTTTATGCTCTAGAAAACTTGCATAGTCACCATTCCAGTCGATCAAGTGACCACGGTCCAGCTCTAAAATACGGGTGGCTAAGTTTTGTAGAAATGCCCGGTCGTGGGTAATAAACAAGACCGCACCGGTGAAGTTCAGCAGAGCTTCTTCCAGCCATGCAATAGCGCCAATATCCAAGTGGTTGGTCGGCTCATCGAGCAGCAGTAAATCAGGCTCAGCAACCAATGCTTGCGCGAGTAACACGCGACGGCGCCAGCCCCCTGATAACTCATTGAGTTTTTTATCAGCAGGTAACTGCAAACGACTGAGCGTGCTGTCGACCAATTGCTGTAAGCGCCAACCATCACGCGCCTCAAGCTCTTGCTGCACATGCATCATTTTATTTAAGTCTTCATCAGTGACAATGTTTTGACTTAAATGATTAAACTGTGCCAATAATTCACCGACGCCATCTAGACCTTCTGCCACTACATCAAATACAGTACGATCATCGGCAACGGGTAACTCTTGTGGCAACTCACCTATTTTTAAGCCTGGCGCGCGCCAAACCTCACCACCATCGGGCGTACGCGCGCCGCGAACGATATGCAACATACTTGACTTGCCCGTACCGTTGCGGCCAATGATGCACACGCGCTCGCCACGGGCAATCTGCCATGAGACACCCTCCAACAGTGGAGTAGCGCCGTAGGCGAGTGATACTTGAGTTAATTTGAGCAAAGTCATGGTGGTTCTCCTAAAATCTGCGACGTATTGTACAGGTTAGTACCGTGATTCGTTGAATATCTGTATTTAAGCCTGAATACGCCTCTTTCACCCCTGTACACAAGCAGCTAAGCTATGCTGCTTTGGCCATGAGCACAGCACGGCATGGGCTGTTACTGGGCATTTATTTCTAGGATTTTTTATGCGCAGTTTGTATGCATTACCTCTGAGCTTATTGATTGTTTTGTGCACCCCTTTTATCTCAGTGCAGGCAGCCTCACTGCCACAACAACGCGCTATATATGATCAAGCCAAGCTTGGGTTAAGTAAAAACGACACATCGGTCTATCTGCAAAACCGTGTGGTATTACGTGACTACCCGCTGACCCCCTATTTAGCTTACGATGAATTGACTCAACGCTTAAGCAGCGCACAGCCTGCTGAAGTTGAAAAGTTTTTGCTTGAACACGGTGATTTACCCCAGATCAAATGGATGAAGCTGCGCTGGTTGCGCCTGCTGAGCGAGCGTCAACAGTGGCCCTTGTTTTTAAAGTACTACAGCCCTGACTTGCAGTTCACTGAGCTCGATTGTCGCTTCGCACGCTATCAGTTGGAGCACAATCAAGTCCAAGCCGCCTACGCAAGTGCAGAAAAACTATGGCTCAGCGCGCAATCACAACCCAATGCCTGCGATCCATTATTCGACACATGGCGCGCCGCCGGGCACTTAACTGAAGATAAAATCTGGCAACGCTTAAAACTGGCCACCGAAGCCCGTAACTTTGGTGTATCCAACTATTTAGTCAAGCTACTCGACAGCCAGCAAGCGCATGGCCAGCGCCTGATTGATGTGGCGCAAAAGCCTGAGCTGCTCAAGCAAACACAGCGCTTTTCCGGTAAAGATCAGCGCAGTGCCGAAGTCATCGCGCTAGGCTTGCGCAGATTGGCCACCCAAGACCTTGATGCCAGCGTACAGCTGCTTACCCAGTATGAAAAACAGGTGGCATTCAGCCCAGACGATCAACTTAAACTGGCCAATGATATTGGCTTGCGTCTGGCGAAGCGTTTTGATCCGCGCGCCTTAACCATTATGCAAAAATATGATCCTAAGATGCACAACGCCAACCTCAGCGAATGGCGTGTGCGTTTATTGCTGCGCTTAGGGCGCTGGAATGAAGCCTATCAAGTGATTGGCAACTTACCGGATGAACTCGCCAAGAGTAACCGCTGGCGCTACTGGCAAGCACGCAGTCTGCAATTGGCGCAACCTGCGAGCCAACAGCCGTTAGTCCTGTATCAACCTCTGGCTCGTGAGCGTGATTTTTATGGATTTATGGCTGCTGACCAGAGCAAACAACCCTATCACCTGCAGCACCAACCTTTAGCGTTGCAAGCTCAAACACTACAAAAGGTACGCAATGCCGCCGGTGCCAAGCGTGCATTAGAGTTTAATAGCCGCGATGAGATGACAGAATCACACCGCGAGTGGTACCACCTAAGTGATTTTTTAAGCCGCGATGAACTGGTAGCGCAAGCACGTATTGCTTACGACATGGGCTGGTACTTCCCCGCTATTCGCAATATCAGTCGAGCCCAATATTGGGATGACTTAGACATTCGTTTCCCCATGGCGCACCGCAGCAACTTTGTCACTGAAGCGAAAAACCGTGGCTTACAATCCAGCTGGATGTTTGCAGTCACGCGTCAAGAAAGTGCCTTTATGATTCAAGCCAAATCCCACGTAGGCGCTATGGGATTAATGCAGCTGATGCCGGCCACCGCAAAAGAAACCGCGCAGCGCTACGGTATTGCTTTAGCCAATCCACGCAGTGCGGTGATTCCCGAAATTAATATTCAACTGGGCGCAGCCTATTTAAGCCAAGTGCTGGGTCAGTTTAAGGGTAACCGTGTGCTGGCTTCAGCCGCCTATAACGCAGGCCCAGGGCGCGTACGTCAATGGCTGCGTGATGCCAAACATTTACCCTATGATGTCTGGGTGGAAAGCATTCCCTTTGATGAAACACGTTTATATGTGCAGAACGTACTGGCCTACTCAGTGATTTATGGCGACAAACTTAAAACCCCCATGCCACTGGTTGAGTGGCATGAACGCTCATTTGACCAGCAGTAACTGCAGCTTTGCTACGCGGCTTCAATATAAGTTGAAGCCGCGCCTGATACTTTTATAAGTTTTCGTAACGGTTCATATCCAGCACGCCCGCCTCTAAAGGTTGTCGCTCACGAATATGCTCAGCTAAGTCATGAAAGTAGGCCCAAAACTGCGGGTGGGTGCGACGTATTCCCCAGCGCTCAACCACCTCACGCAGCGCCAGCTCATCTTTAGCCTGCTCTAACGCCCCAACAAAATCAGGTATCTGCGCCGCTGGCACATTAAAGATAAAATTGGGATAACTGCTCATCACTTCAGGGTAGACGGTTAAGGTATCTAAGCCGGGCTGATAGCGCAGTGATTCACCCATCATAAAGGCCACGTTGGTGTGCTCGCGGTTACGCAAAACGCTATACACCTCACGCTCACCATTGCTCAGCTCAACGCGTACCATGGTTGCTTCAGGCAGGTGATGAATCACCTTCAAAGCAGCAGCAGGACGACTGGCTAAACGCGACAACACATGCTCAACATTGGCCGCTTCACGACTTAATTCCGAACGATTACAGTGGGCGCTAAGGCAGCGATTAATCGGATCAGGTCGCGCATTAATTGCATCAAAACGATCCAGCAATTGATGAGCAAACACCCGCAAAGTATTGCCAGAGGGCAAAGCTAAAGCGCTTTGGGTATCGTCATCAATTTTTGTGTAATCCAACCACAACTTCACTTTGCCACTTTTCTGATACCAACTGTCCAGCATATCTTGACGCACAGCCGGTGGCATTAGACGTAAAAAATTGACCTCAGCACCGTTGCGGATTAAATCAAAATACAAACGCGTTTGTGCTTGATGCGACACGCTGCCAAACACATCAAAGTTCACCACCAGCTGATAATAGGTGCGCTCCAGTAAAGGAAAATCCAACAGCCACATGGTTTTAGGCACATCACCCACTAAACCTTTACGCACGGTGGCGCTATCATGCTGACGAAAAATACTGAGCAAGGCTTGGTCGTTGCCGCTCCACAGATGTGGCCAATCGGGTAACTCAGCATTTTTATAGCGTTTGCGGCGTATATTTTCATAGCGATTGCGCTTCTTTTTATAGCTGCGCCAGCCTGATACCAAATCAGTAATGGCATCAAACTGCCCGGGCATCGCCAGCAAATGATTCACTTGATGCTGATAGGCCGTATCTGTGACATACACATCGTGCTCAGGGTCTTGAAAAAACGTCCAAAACTGATCACGAATCACATCCGTGGCAATTTGACCGCGACACACCGGCCCGCGAATAAAGGTGCGCACAAAGTACTCAGCATCATCGAGCATAAACTGATAGCGCGCCCGCGCTGGAATCATGGCAAAAGTTTCAAAGGGATTGCTACGCGAGAACGCCCCATAGCCTGGCACTTTATCCGTCTGCCAATCATCGGTAAAAAACAACGCTTGCACATGGGTTAGTTTTTCTGGACTCATACCATACGTAATATGCGTTTTATGCACGATCACATCGGCCACGGGGACAAAACGGTAATACATACTCACGCCTGGGTCATCGTTGGGGCGACGCGTGACGATCTCTTTAACGGGCTCGCCTGTGGGCGTGCGCGAGCGTACCAGTTTAAAAAAGTGCGTGGTGTCACCGTCCTGAAAATGAATATGAGCAATAAACAAATGCTCATAGATCCAACGGCTGACCACAGATTCGCGCGCACCGGGCGTATTTAAAAACGCCTCCCAGTCTTCGATTTGTTGTTGCTCGTGGGCGTTAGCTGTCCAGCTTTGCCAATCCAGCTGTGCGCCATCCTGAAGCCACTGCTCCACGCGCTGGTGTTCTGCATCAGTTAAACCTGTCACCGCAAAAGGCATACCACCGTGAGGGTTTTTCTGCGCATATTGGGCAAATTCATGCGGCTGTGGGCATTGATTGCTGCGTGACAGAGCAACATTTAAATCGTCGGGTAAACGGCTGTTCGGAGCATAAGGCTGCTGACGACCCAGCGCCAACATGCCGGTCAAGAGCGCAGCTTGTGCTTGATCTTGGCCTAACACATCATAAAAGCCCTTCTCACGCCAACCTTCGATATGCGTAGCATCGGTAAACAGACGCGTGGTTTGTTGGGCTACTTTACGCGCACCATTATAAATAGGTTCTTGATGCGCGCCCCGCTGCAAACCTTCACCGCTACCTAAATTCAATTGGCAGGGTGCGTCATAACAGGCATGGCAAGCGACACATTTATCGGTAAAAATCGGCTGAATATGCTCGCTGTATGAAGTCTGCGCGGCCCAAACAGGTAGGCTCAACACCAACCCCAAAACACTTAAACACCATCCCTTAATCACGGTTATGACCACTTATCTCAAGATTAAAGCGCGACAGTATAAAGCACTTCTCAGCGCAGACCACCTCATTGCGACCCTGCCTGCGCGAACACACCAGTGTGTGCTGGCCACCTAACTCTGCACACAACCGAGAGCCTTGCGCCTTTTTACTCAAGCCAGCGATGTTTTGTTATGATGAACGACTTTTTTGATTGCACTGTATTTAATCTAGGTGGACACCCATGGCCAAGCATCATCAAGCTCGCACACTCGCTCTGCAAACCGCTTTAAAGCAACGGATTTTGGTACTTGATGGTGGCATGGGCACCATGATTCAAAGCTACAAGTTCACTGAAGATGATTTTCGCGGCGAACGCTTTGCTGACTGGCCACACGACTTACAAGGCAATAATGACCTGCTCATTTTGACTCAGCCCAGGCTGATTCAAGAGATTGAAAAAGCCTACCTTGATGCGGGCGCAGATATTATTGAAACCAACACCTTTAACTCAACGCAAGTCTCACAATCGGATTATGGGCTTGAATCTGTTGCCTATGAACTGAACTTTGAGGGGGCACGCATTGCCCGCGAAGTGGTCGATGCTAAAACCTTAGAAACCCCCGACAAACCACGCTTTGTCGCTGGGGTACTTGGCCCAACCAGTCGCACCTGTTCATTGTCGCCGGACGTCAATAACCCAGGTTACCGCAATGTGACGTTTGACATTTTAGTTGAGAATTACAGTGAAGCCACACGCGGTCTAGTCAACGGCGGTGCTGACATTATTATGATCGAAACTATTTTCGATACACTCAATGCTAAAGCCGCAATTTTTGCCGTGGAAGGTGTGTTTGAAGAATTAGGCATCACTCTGCCTATTATGATTTCTGGCACTATCACGGATGCTTCAGGCCGCACCTTATCAGGGCAAACCACAGAAGCCTTCTGGAACTCCATCAGCCACTGCAAGCCATTATCTGTGGGCTTAAACTGCGCCTTAGGTGCAAAAGAGTTGCGCCCTTACCTGCAAGAACTCTCAGAAAAAGCCGACACCTTTGTATCGACTCACCCCAACGCAGGTCTGCCCAATGCGTTCGCTGAATATGACGAAACGCCAGAAGAAACGGCAGCCATGATTGAAGAGTTTGCCGCGTCTGGCTTTATCAATATTGTCGGCGGCTGCTGCGGTACCACGCCTGAGCACATTCGTGCCATTGCCGAAAAAGTCGCTAAGTACCCACCGCGTGTGATCCCTGACATCCCTAAAGCCTGCAGACTTTCAGGCTTAGAGCCTTTTACCATTGATCGCAGCTCGCTCTTTGTCAACGTCGGTGAGCGCACCAATATCACCGGTTCCGCTCGTTTTGCCCGTTTGATTCGTGAAGACAATTACACTGAAGCCCTCGCCGTTGCACTGCAGCAGGTTGAGTCCGGCGCGCAGGTGATTGATATCAACATGGACGAGGGCATGCTGGACTCCAAAGCGGCCATGATCACCTTCCTCAATCTAATCGCCGGTGAGCCGGATATCTCGCGCGTGCCAATCATGATTGACTCATCCAAATGGGACATTATTGAAGCGGGTCTGAAATGCATTCAAGGTAAAGGCATCGTCAACTCCATTTCCATGAAAGAAGGCGTGGATGAGTTTATTAAGCACGCCAAGCTGTGCCGTCGTTATGGTGCAGCCGTGGTGGTGATGGCCTTTGATGAACAAGGTCAGGCCGATACCGCAGCACGTAAACAGGAAATCTGCGCCCGCTCTTACGATATTTTGGTCAATCAAGTGGGCTTCCCGCCGGAAGATATTATCTTTGACGCCAATATTTTTGCGGTTGCCACAGGGATTGAAGAACACAACAACTACGCGGTGGATTTTATTCAAGCCTGCGCGTGGATTCGCGATAACCTGCCGCATGCGCTGACCTCAGGCGGCGTGTCCAACGTGTCGTTCTCCTTCCGTGGCAACAACCCAGTGCGTGAAGCGATTCACTCAGTCTTTCTCTATCACGCCATTCAAAATGGTTTGAACATGGGGATTGTGAACGCTGGGCAGTTGGAAATTTACGATCAGATTCCCGCTGAGCTACGGGAAAAAGTTGAAGACGTCATTCTCAACCGTACACAAAACGGTACTGAAGCCTTACTGGCCATCGCTGAGGATTACCGTGGCGATGGTTCAGTGAAGGAAGTGGAGTCCGAAGAGTGGCGCAGCTTTCCAGTCAACCAGCGCTTGGAGCACGCGTTAGTCAAAGGTATCACTCAATGGATTGTGGAAGACACTGAAGAGTGTCGCCAGCAATATGCACGCCCCATTGAAGTGATTGAAGGCCCATTGATGTCGGGTATGAATATCGTTGGCGACTTGTTCGGTAGCGGTAAAATGTTCTTACCTCAGGTGGTTAAATCAGCGCGCGTGATGAAACAAGCCGTTGCCCACTTGGTGCCTTTTATCGATGCGGAAAAAGGCGATAAACCGCAAGCTAAAGGTAAAATCCTGATGGCGACCGTCAAAGGTGATGTACACGATATTGGTAAAAACATTGTCGCCGTGGTGTTGGGCTGTAACGGCTATGACATTATTGACTTAGGTGTGATGGTCCCTGCTGATAAGATTTTGAAAACAGCCATTGCAGAAAAATGCGACATTATTGGTTTATCCGGTCTGATTACTCCATCACTGGATGAAATGGTGAATGTTGCCAAGGAAATGCAACGTCAAGACTTCCACCTACCCTTACTGATTGGTGGTGCGACTACATCTAAAGCACACACAGCAGTGAAAATTGATCCGCACTACAGTAACGATGC
>JAAZJF010000091.1 GCA_012800475.1 Gammaproteobacteria bacterium | reverse complement strand
TCGCGCGCCAGCACCACATGAATGGATTGGCTCATATAACCCGGCGATAAACTCAGCTCAGTAATATGCTCCAAAGAGCGTGCAGCAAAGCCGGCTTCTTCTTGCAACTCACGGTTGGCGGCCTGCAAGGCATCCTCACCGGGATCAATCAGCCCTTTGGGTAACGACAACTCATAGGACTCAGTACCCGCACAATACTCTTCAACCAACACGACATTTTCAGCGTCCGCCATGGCCACGATCATCACGGCACCTAAACCACCGGCTTTACCGCGTAAACGCTCATAGGTCCGCTCAACGCCATTACTAAAACGCAGTTGCAACTGTTCAACCCGGAAAATACGACTGCGTGCAACTTCTTCACTCGACAAAATGACTGGTTTTTCGCGCATAACACAACTCCAAATGCAGATGAATGTATCATAGCCTGCTTGCACACAGTTTTAGAGAGATTTAAGCATGCAGCATTTGCCTTGGGAGAACATTGATACCGTTTTATTGGATATGGACGGCACTTTATTGGACCTGCATTTCGATAATTTTTTCTGGTTGCGCTACTTACCTGAGTGTTACGCCAAGAAAAACAGCATCACCTACGCTGAAGCTGAGGCTTATTTACAGCCTTTATTAGCCTCTTACACCGGCCAGCTCAATTGGTATTGTGTGGAGTTTTGGAGTCAAACTCTGGATCTACCTATCAAACAAATGAAGCAAGACACTTCCGAACTCATCGGCTTGCGCGCTAATTCGGATCAGTTTTTAAATAGGCTACAACGCGCAGGCAAACGCTGCGTATTAGTCACCAACGCACACCGCGACTCTTTAAATATTAAACTGGAAAAAGTGCACTTAGCGCCATTGTTGGATGTGATCGTCAGCTCGCATGATTACGGCTATCCCAAAGAAGATCAGCGTTTTTGGCACAGCCTCAGCGAGCAGATTGACTACCAGCCTGAGCGCAGTTTATTTATCGACGACAGTTTACCGGTACTGCGCAGCGCTCAAGGTTACGGTATTGGCCACTTACGCGCGGTACTGCAGCCTGATAGCCAAGGCCCAGATAAAAACTGTGAAGAATTTATTGCTTCCACTGATTTACTTAACTTAGTTAGCAATCTAGAGCCGCAATAAACACCAAGCAGATGCTGCAGTTTTAGCAACCAGCAGCATCGCAAGAGTGCAATTAGTGATCGAACAAATACTCTGGTTTCAGTATGTCTTTGAGTTGTGCGTAATGCAGAGTTAAACGCACTTCGCCTTGCGAATATGGGCCCAATACATAAGGCGCATAACTGAAGGTCAAGCCTTGCTCATTGAAAACAAAGTTATCGGTTAGAAAAGTTTGCGCCTGCTCAGAAAGATCGTCACTCAGCCAATTTTCTGCATAGTCGGCGTAGCTTTCGATATAGAGTTCGCGCAACGCTTGCAGTAATTTGGCATCCGCAAAGCGTTGCAAAATATCCGGCAACAGCACTTGTTTGCGGGTATTTAAATCAAACAATGTATAGCTGGTGCTGTACATGCCATGCGCGCCACCGGAATAACCGTAGCTAAACTGCTTGAAACTAGCCAGATGATTGCGCTGGGCAATAAAGCGAATGCTGTCGCTATGGTCATAGCCAACAAAATAAGGCTCTTGAGCTTCACGCGCTTCTTTTATCTCAGCATAACTCTCAACCAACCAAGCATTGGCCTGCTGTTTAATGTCTTGCAACTGCGCCGATATATCAGCAGGAAAAGTCTCTGCGTCTTCCTCTGGGTGAGTGATGGCTAAGCGCGCCAGCAAAGCTTGATCGAGCCAGTCCACGCCTGTGCTTTCTAAATCAATACGGATCTCTGCGCAATATTCTTGTTCATCGTCTTGAAGACACTTTTTCTGCGCCACAACTTCAAGCAACTGCGGAACAATCAATGGCGTTGCAGCAGCCACTGCTGAGCTTGCATACACTGAGCCCAGCAGCAAACTCATGATTAAAAAATTGGGTACTCGTTGCATGGTTAAACGTCCTTGCTCACAGATGGATTAGCAGCTTTATTCAGCGTATCGCGCCAGGTCAGGTAGATACGCAAATCAAATTCATATTGATGATAATCCGGCAACATATGCTGGCACAGCTGATAAAAAGCTTTGTTGTGGTCTTTCTCGCGCAAGTGCGCCAACTCATGCACCACAATCATCTGCAAAAACTGCGGCGGCGTATCGCGGAATAAGGAAGCAATACGGATTTCTTTTTTCGCTGTGAGTTTATTGCCCTGTACGCGTGACACAGCAGTATGTAAACCCAGCGCATGGCGCAACACATCCAGCTTGCTGTCATACAACACCTTATCAATCTGCGGTGCATTGCGTAGATACTGTTGCTTGAGATCGCTGGTGAACTGATACAACGCCTTATCACTTTGCACACTATGGCGCTCAGGATAACGCTGCTGTAAATACGCACCCAGCTTATCTTGCGCCAACATGCTGCGCACTTG
>JAAZJF010000090.1 GCA_012800475.1 Gammaproteobacteria bacterium | reverse complement strand
TAGCAAACATCGGCAGGCCGAGCGCGTGCAACATTTCCATCTGCGCAGGTGGATTGCCAGTGACCCAAGTAATGACTAAATCGGGCTGCAAAGCGAGCAGCGCTTCTATATCTATTTTGGTGTGATTGCCCACTAAAGGCAGCTTGCGCGCGGCTGGTGGGTAATCGCTGTGATTGACCCCAGCCACCACTTGATCGCCTGCCCCAGCGGCAAACATCAGTTCAGTAGCGCCGGGCGACAGAGTCGCGATGCGCTTGGCAGTTTCTGGCAGGCAGAGTTGCTGGCCGTCTGTAGTGTCCACACAGACTTGCGCCCAGAGCAGCAGCGGTGCGAAACAGAGCGCGCCGAGCAGTGCTTTAATCGGCAATAAGTTCATGGTTTAACTCGTATTATCAGAGCGTTCAGCAGGCTATGCGTGACGCTCACGCGCCGACGCAACAGGGGTTGCCTGTCTGGCGGCTTATCAAAATATTGCACAGGAGGCGTTGTGACCAGCACTCGATCACAACGTAAAAAACAGGTGGGGACAGCCCGTCAAAAGGTCGGTTTTACCCACCGCAACTGCCCTCCGCAGCGTTCGGTGTGTTAACAGGCCGGTCTCCGGACTTGTGAGTTGAATATTGATCAGCAACACCTTCCCATGCTGGCGCACAGTGGTATGTTTGTCGCTGATCACTCACTTACCGTTGCGGGGCAGTGCCGGATTTTAACCAGCTTCCCGTTTCATTGTGATAACGCTTAACGCGCGATCACAACACCTGAAAACGCTGGAGCAGGCTAACAAGGCACTTTGGTTGGGTCAATGATTAATCATCCAGTGCTGCGAACAACGCTGCTTGCAGTCTGTGCCATTGCGCCTCATGCGCTGCTAGCCCAAAACGCAGCATGTCAGGCTGGGTAAAAGATCGCACCAATATGCCCTGCGCTGCCAGTTGTTCAGCCAACTGCACTGCAGAGTCAAGCTGAACAGTTTGAAACAAGGCCGTGCCACCCAGCAGTCTCAGCCCTGCACTTTGTAATAGCTGAGCTAAGCGCTGCGAGTCGCATAACAGTCGAGTGCGGGTTTGCTCATGCCAGCGTTGATCTTGCAACGCCTGCCCCATCACATAACGTGCCGGACCACTGAGCGACCAAGGACCGAGCACAGTGCGTAAAGACTGCACAATAGCAGGATCACCCAGCACCGCCCCCGCTCGTACCCCCGCCAAACCATAAAACTTGCCCAGCGAACGCAGAATAATTAAGCCTGGACGGTCTGCATGTGCGCATAAACTCAACTGCGGCGTAGTATCGATAAAGGCTTCGTCCACGATAAGCCAGCCGCCATGTTGCTGCAGCCGTGCATGCCAGCGCAATAAAGTGGCGGGAGAAATCAGTTCCCCAGTGGGGTTATTGGGATTGATCCACACCAGCACATCCAATTCATCCAGCCAGCACTCATCGCTCTCGGCATGGGTGTGTTCTGCGGTGATCGAAACAATACTGTGGCCAGCCTGTCGCCAGTGGTAGCCATGCTCTTGATAACCCACGCTGGGGATACCGACACGGCACGCTGAACGTAAACGTGGCAGGGCCATAATAGCGGCTTGGCTACCTGCTACAGGTTCGCAATCTGCGCTGGCGGGAACTGCGTAGCTGTGACGAATGATTTCATTGAGTCCGTCATCCGCCTCAGGCAAACGCTGCCACAGCTGCGGCGGTATATTCGGCACAGGCCAGCTGACAGGATTCAGGCCCGTTGATAGATCCAGCCAGTGTGCGTGAGCCATTCCCCAACGTTTAACAGCAGCATTCAGGCGTCCGCCGTGTTCAAGCATCATGCTATGAGTCCTATCGCCCAGATCAAAAGTGTTATCAGTAAAATGAAGCCCAACCACAGCCAAACACCATGGCGTATCAAGTCAATGGCGGCCTCAATGCTGCTGGCGCTCGCCGCTTGTGTGCCACCTAAAATGGGCCGTTGTTTGATGCCACTCGGATACGGCGACGGACCTCCCAAGCGCACATTTAACGCTCCGGCACCGGCTGCCATTACAGGGCCCGCATTAGGGCTGTCCCATAACGGTGCTTGCGTACGCCAACACTGCAGCGCCAATTTGCGCTGGCCCAACAAGGTGTAAGTGAGGGCTGTGAGTCGCGCGGGCAGCCAGCCTAAAATATCATCCAGTCGCGCAGCCGGTCGGCCAAAATATAAAAAACGTGGACTGCGGTAGCCCCACATGGCATCCAGCGTATTGACCAGCCGATGCAATACAACACCAGGCATCCCCGCCAGCAGAAACCAAAATAGTGTGGAAAATACCGCATCAGCGCCGTTTTCCAACATGGACTCAGTCGCTGCTGCAGCCACACCCCGCTCATCCAGCGCGCTGGCTTGGCGGCTAACAATACGACTGACCTGTTCACGTGCAGTAGCCAAATCACCTTTGTGCAAAGGTTGTGCAACCGCAAGCCCATGCTCAGCCAGACCGCGCAGCGATATCGCCAACCATAGCACTACCGCTTGCGTAATCAGCAACCACCACCCATCCAGTACGATAGACAGCCACACAACAACGCCCAATATTGGCAATATCACTATCAATAGCGCAACCGAGCCGGCCAGCATACTGGGCCAGGGACGTGCAGAATCAGTGTTAAATTGCTTTTCTATGGCTGCTACCACACGGCCAAAACCGACCAGCGGATGCCAGCGCGACGGCTCACCCAATACGCGGTCAAGCACCAACGCCAGAGCACAGACAATAAGAGGGGAAAATAGCGACACCGAAGGTCCTTAACGAAAACACAGAATTAGGCGCGCAAGCCTACCTGATTCTGCAGAGTTGGAGTACGGGTTTTCTGTGAGATAAGGTAGCTGTTGCAAGTCATGAACTGCCACGACCTACGGCCTCGCAGAGACGGTGCGGTCTTTGCGAACGCAGTGAAGCAATCCATCCTGCAAACCCTGCTGTGTCCAAGCCATGGACTGCCACGGCCTAAAGGCCTCGCAGAGACGGCGTGTCGTCGTTGCACTTAATCGAGTCTTTCAAAATCAGCGGCAAGCCGGCCAGCACCATAACAACCTTGTGACAACGCTGCGCCAATGCTTGGTTGAGCCAACCCAGCTCATCGCAAAACTGACGAGTTAAAGGGTCCATGCCGATGGTACCCAGCCCTGTTTCGTTACTGACAATAATTAAAGCGCTTGGATAGCTTTCAATCTGCTCAAGGAACGCCTCTTTGTGAGCATGCAGTTGTTCAGTACCGGCATGCAATAAGTTACTGACCCACAAACTCATGCAATCAATTAACAGGCAAGGTGCTGGATTGTGTTGCCCATGCTGGCTTAACACCTGAGCTAAATTGAGCGGCTCTTCTATCAAGCCCCAGCTTGCTGGCCGAATGGCTTGATGGCGACTGATTCTGTCAGCCATTTCATTATCACCCGCCGTTGCCGTTGCCACGTACACCACCGGCTGGCTTTGAGCCAAGGCTTGCGCTTCTGCCAGAGCCGTTTTACCTGAACGAATCCCGCCTAGCACTAAGGTATGGCCGTGATTAACTGGCATGCAAAGCTCCTATGATAATTAAAAATGCAGTGATCAGCAGGCCATAAAGAGCGTTACTCGCAGCGACCAGCGGCTCTGAGTAAGTCATTACAGCCAACGCCACTATGCGGCTTGACACCTTCTTTTTTATTGACTGGACCAGAGCACAGTGCATCTGACTGGTGCAGCATTACTTCTGCGTAATAACAATTGTAAATACCGCCGTCATAATGC
>JAAZJF010000089.1 GCA_012800475.1 Gammaproteobacteria bacterium | reverse complement strand
CTGCTGTAAGTGCATTGGGTGATCTGTGAGTTCGAATCGCACCGATCAAAAAACCGCAAGCGTTAAGACAACGCTTGCGGTTTTTTTATGCCCAGTGAGTCACTGCCCACCAGCCGACTAAGCTCATAACAATGGCATATGGAATCGCCATAAAGGCCATGCGGCCGTAGGATAAGCGAATCAAAGGTGAAATCGCCGAGGTCAGCAAGAACAAGAAAGCGGCTTGACCGTTGGGCGTGGCAACGCTGGGTAAGTTGGTACCCGTGTTGATGGCAATGGCGAGTAAATCAAAGTGCTCACGCGTCATCTGGCCTGCAGCGAAGGCTTTTTCAACCTCGGTGATATAAATGGTAGCCACAAACACGTTGTCACTGATCGCAGACAGTAAGCCATTGGCGATAAACAGCATGGAAGGTTGCTGATCAATCGGCATAGTGAGTACCCAGCCAATCACAGGCGCAAATAAGCCCTGCTCTTGAATCACTGCGACCACCGCAAAAAACACCACCAGTAAAGCGGTGAAGGGGAGTGCATCTTGGAAGGAGCGACCAATTTGGTTCTCGTCAGTAATACCGTTGAGCGAGGTGATTAAGACGATCACCAGCAAACCAATTAAACCCACTTCAGCGACATGAAAGGCCAAACCGAGCATCAAAATAACGGCTGCAACACCTTGTACAACGAGTGCTGCCGTTTGTGTGCTGGTGCGGCGCTTGCGTTCTTCGCGGTCAAAGTCGGCTAACACTTGAAACACAGGTTTTGGCAGCTTTGCGCCATAACCAAACCAGTGGAAATGCTCCAGCGCGGCGCAGGTGATTAAACCGGCAATAAACACAGGTAAGGCTACGGGTACCATGTGCATAAAGAACTCACCAAAGTCCCAGCCCATGGTTTTACCAATCAGCAGGTTTTGTGGCTCGCCGACTAAGGTACTGACACCTCCTAAGGCGGTACCGACGGCTGCGTGCATTAACAGGCTACGTAAAAATGAGCGAAACTCTTCTAAGTGCTCGCGGTGCAACTCAATGACTTCAGTGTCTGAGCCGTAGTTGCTGTCTTCACGCGGGCTCTTACCCGAGGCGACTTTGTGGTACACCGAATAGAAGCCCACGGTGACACTGATTAACACCGCGGTTACGGTTAAGGCATCTAAGAAAGCAGATAAAAATGCAGCTAAAGCACAAAACATCAAGCTGAGTAGCATTTTGGATTTAACTTTAAGTAAGATCTGCGAAAACGCGGTCAGCAGCAAATCTTGCATAAAGTAGATACCAGCCACCATAAACATCAGCAGCAGAATCACTGGGAAGTTTTGCAGTAGCTCTTCATAGAGGGCATCAGGGGTTGCCAGTCCCATCACTATGGCTTCGATCACCAATAAACCACCCGGTTGCAGCGGGTAGCATTTGAGTGCCATGGCCAAAGTAAAGATGAACTCTGCTACCAATAACCAACCCATGACTGCAGGGCCTAAGCTGAGCAAGACAAAAGGGTTGAGAATCAGGAAGAAAAGTATTGTTTGTTTATACCACGTGGGCGATTGCCCTAGAAAGTTGCGCCCGAGAGCAGCAGCGAAAGAGTTGGACATTTACAGTATCCCCTAAAAAGATCCAGCTACTTTCGGACGAAGGGCTCAAAAGATCAAGTGTTTCAAAGAGTTTCAGCCTAAATGTTGATTTTTATCTATGAAAATAAGCACTTATCACCACATCGACTTTTTAAAGGGGCTTGTTATAGTAGTTTTTTGCATCAGTACACTTATCACTCACAACAATAAACTTGCTTAGAGGAAAAATATATGGCTGCTTACCAAGCATTCAAGGTCGATGTCCAAGATGCAATCGCTCACGTGCAAATCAACCGCCCTGAAAAAGTCAATGCAATGAATGCCGACTTCTGGTCAGAAATTCGTGAGATTTTTGCTTGGATCGAAGACACGCCTGCAGTACGCGTGGTGGTATTGTCCGGTGCGGGAGCGCATTTTTCTTCTGGGATTGATTTGATGCTGCTGGCGCAAGTGGGCGCGCAGCTCGGTCAAGATGTGGGTCGCAATGCCCGTACTCTAAAACGTAAGATTGAAGAGTTGCAGTCATCATTTAATGCAGTTGAGCAATGCTCTAAACCTGTTTTAGCGGCGATTCAAGGTTACTGCTTAGGCGGCGCCATTGATTTGATCAGCGCCTGTGATATGCGCTATTGCAGTGACGATGCTCAGTTTGCCATTAAAGAGATTGATGTCGGTATGGCCGCTGATGTGGGCACCCTGCAGCGTTTACCTTCCATTATTGGCGATGGCATGATGCGTGAATTGGCTTATACGGGTCGTACGCTAGTGGCTGAGGAAGCAGTGCGCATTGGTTTAGTCAATCGCACATACAACGACCCTGCCGCACTACTCGCCGGTGTTTTTGAGATCGCGCACAGCATCGCACAAAAATCACCGCTGGCCATTCAAGGCACTAAAGAAATGATTCGCTATGCCCGCGATCACAGTGTGGCCGATGGCTTAAATTATATTGCTACGTGGAATGCGGCGATGTTGCAGTCCGAAGACTTGCGCGTTGCCATGGCTGCGCATATGCGTAAACAGCAGCCTGAGTTTAAAGATTAAGCCTTTGGCGCATACAGCTTGGCTGTTGAATCCGTCATACTGAAGCTTCACAGTACATAGCAGCTTTCAATGCAAGTAAGGCAGGTGACCACAATGAATGAACAGCGCACAACCCTAGACTGGCAGCAAGGTATGCCTGAATTGAGTTGCGAGGGTGGCTTAGCGGTTGCTCATTGCCGCATGCGGTTTTTAGGTGACATGCAAAGCTTAGTCTTCCCCCGTGAATGGTTGCGTGTGCAGTGTGCTGCGCAGATTATTGCTGAGCAAGGTATTGGCCATCTCAATGGTGAGCCGGTGTTTGTGTTTGAGTTGGCTGAGCCGCTTGAGTTGCAGCATATGCAGTGGCACAGCATGCGCGACTTTATGCTGGAAGGGCAGTTAAGCCGCTTTCGTTTGCTGGCCTTTGCCAGTCAGATTGGCACTTGGGCGCGTCAACATCGTTTTTGTGGCAGCTGTGGTCAACCCATGCAACAAGCGCAAGGGCATCGCATGATGCAATGCGCGCTCTGCCGTGTACAAGAATACCCGCGTTTGTCGCCCAGTATGATTGTTGTAGTGACACGTGGGGATGAGATTTTACTGGGTCGCTCGCCGCGTTTTGTTGAGGGCATGTACAGTGCGCTGGCAGGCTATGTGGAACCCAATGAAACCGTTGAGCATTGTGTGCGCCGTGAGGTACGTGAGGAAGTGAATGTTGAAATTAAGAATATTCGCTATATCGCCAGTCAGAACTGGCCGTTTCCGCACTCGTTAATGCTCGGCTACCACGCCGAGTACAGTCATGGGGATATTGTCCCGCAGCCGGATGAAATCGAAGATGCACAGTGGTTTAGCATCTATGATTTACCGCGCTTGCCGGCACACAATTCCATTGCTCGTTATTTAATTGATTTATATGTTGCGCAGCGCTTAGGCCATCCCGAACCAGTGCTGCCAAGCTAAGCGTGCCGCCAGCGCCATCACGACTAGGATAAATACAGGACGAATCAAACGGTTACCGCCACCAATAGCAACGCGCGCGCCCACCACTGCACCGAGCATTAAGGCCGCGCCCATGCCCAAACCAATGGCCCAAGCGACATTACCGCTGATGATAAACATACTCAGCGCAGCACCGTTACTGATAAAGTTCATCGAGCGTGCCACACCGCTGGCGCGCAATAAATCCAACGGATACAGCATTAACGTGCTGACCGTCCAAAAAGCTCCCGTACCAGGCCCAGCAACGCCGTCGTAAAACCCCAAGGTTAAACCCTGCGGGATTTGACGCGTAGTTTTAATCACCGCAGCACTGCTGTGATTGTCTTTGGGCGCAGGGCCGAATAACAAATACGCAGCGCACGCAAATACCACCACCGGCAACATTTGGTTGAGCCACTCAGAGGGTAATTGCTGCGCCAATAATGCACCTAATATCGCACCGATTCCGGTCGCCAGCAGCCCACGAGACCATTGCTGAGGCTGAAACAAGCCCTTGCGGTAAAATGCCCAACTGGCTGTGGCCGAGCCAAATGTGGCACACAGTTTATTGGTGCCCAGCACTAAGTGCGGCGGCAGGCCAGCCATTAAGAGCGCTGGGATCGTCAGTAACCCTCCGCCACCGGCAATCGCATCAATAAAACCTGCAATAAAAGCTGCAGCAATCAGCAGCAATAAAATCGAGGGCTCGTTGATAAAACTTAAGGATAAAGACATGACCGACCTTAGGCTAAACCGCATGATGGGGCACAGCAGCGATGCCAGTGTGCAAATAAGTAAGCGGTCTATCATGCCAGTTCTAGCGCATGAGAAGAACTACTCGTCTGTGTGCCGCGCGTTATTTTTCCGCTGTGCGCTCACGGGCCTGGCTCACTTCTTGAAAGGTTTCAGTGCGGCAGTTGTGCTTGGCGCAAGGTTGTCGTGTACATTAGCGCTGTTTTTACACGCTGGTGCATGACAACTTTAGTTGAGCTAGGTATGATTCGTGACGCTTAAAATGCCTTGGCTGATCTGTAACACGCAGTGTGTGTACTGAGCATTTTACTGCAAACTGCAGTCGTGGTTTTAAGCAAGAAACGCCACATTTTCCCTTTCCGCCCTTAGCTCAGTTGGATAGAGCGACTCCCTCCTAAGGAGTAGGCCGCAGGTTCAACTCCTGCAGGGCGGACCATTTTGATAACTTTCCAGTTTGGTCGCAAAAGCTGATTCGCTGTATTCCAGCAGTGTTGCTAGGCTATAAAAGAGCTTGGCGGTGTTTAAATCCCCTAGCAGTTCTGCTGCATCAGCCAGCGGTGAATCCATAGATAGAGCCACGGCAAACTCTAAAATACGGCTTTCCACCTCGTCTAAACTGACTCATTGCGCCAACTGCACAATAGTGTTGTGCAGCACTTTAGGTGGCTGTTTGCGACTGAGATTGAATGATGCCATTATGCTGCGACATATTATGTCATCTAATGGATTGGATAGTTTATGGCCGACGCATCGTTACGCTTACTTTTACTGCTGCAGCACATCCCCCGCGAACCTCGTTATATCAGTAGCCAGCAGCTCTATGAGCGCTTAGAACATGCCGGTTACCCCGTAAGTTTACGCACCGTACAGCGTGATTTAGTCAAATTATCCAGTCACTTTGCCTTAGTAAAGTGAAGCCACAGGGCGCGGTAAAACGGGTATCGCTTGGGCTTTTAGTAAAAGCAGTCAGCATATGGCTTTTCCAAGTATGGATGCAGTTACAGCGCTAACAGTGTCGATGGCTTTAGAGCATTTAAAGCCCTTGTTACCGCCACAAGTGTTGCATCATTTACAGCCTTGGCAGCAGGAAGCAGAAGAACAGTTGTACAAGCTCAACTCCAGCAAATATCAGGGTTGGATGGATAAAGTACGCATTACCCAGCAACATTTTTTACAGGCTCCGCAAGTGGATGCCCAGGCGGTGGCTTTGATTTATGAAGCGCTGCTGGAGAACCGTCAATTTAAAGCAACTTATAAAGGCAAAGCCGAGCGGATTATTCATCCCTATGGCTTAGTGCAGCAAGGGCATACGCTGTATGTGCTGTGTCGGTTTTATGAGTTTGATGATGTGCGTATTACGGCCTTACACCGTTATCAAGATGTTGAGTTGCTCGATGAGTCTGCGCGGCCTTTTCCAGAGTTTAATATTGATGATTATCTCGATGGCGGTGCGATGCAGTGGTTATTGCCCGATCAGCAGCGCATTGCGCTTAAGTTAGGCATCAGCCCATGGCTTGCGCCATTACTTGAAGAAACCCCTTTATCTGCGCAACAAAGTCTAACTGTTGATCCGCACAATCCAGAGCAGTATCTACTAGAAGCCGAGGTGCTCGATGGCATGCAGTTGCGCCGCTGGTTGCTCAGCCAAGGCTCCGGCTTGCAGGTGCTTGAGCCCGGCCATTTGCGCGAATGGATGGGCAAGATTGTGCAAGAACAAGTTAGGCATTATGCGGTTGATTAATTTATTAACAGATTAGCG
>JAAZJF010000088.1 GCA_012800475.1 Gammaproteobacteria bacterium | reverse complement strand
TTAAATAAAAACGAAAAGCAGTTTTCACCGACCACTATGTATCACGACTATGCGATCAATGAGCAGTTGTTTCACTGGCAGTCGCAAAACAGTGCCCGACCTGAACGGGGCAAAGGTTTGAGTTATATAGAGCATCAAAAAATGGGCAAACGCCTGTTTTTGTTTGTCCGAGAGCAAAGCAAAGATGAATACGGTAGCACTATGGGCTTTGTGAACTTTGGTGAAGTGGAGTACGTATCGCATCATGGCATTCAGCCGATGAGTATTACTTGGCAGCTAAAAACACCCATACCGCACTTTATGTGGAAGCAAGCAGCGAAGTTGGCGGTTGGGTGAGTTTCTAGTTAAGCAAGAATTTCAGTTGTTTTTGGATTAAAACAAGATGTTTTAGAGTAGCGAAGAATTGACAGTGTAGTGTCTATGAAACTGTGGGAAGTCCACAGTGATGAGAAGCGCTTTGTTAAAGCGCAGGTTACGCACGACGACAATCTATTAATTGGGGTAATCACTAACGCAGCATTCAACGCAGATGCGCTACTGCTTGTGCTTCCAGCTCCGATTTTAGTGCAGGTGCAAGCTGCAGTTGACGTGCAAGTTCGTCAAGGTAGGCACGCTCCATATAGCTTTTCTCATCAACCACAAGAATGCTGGCAAGGTACATCTCAGCTGCAATTTCTGGGGTCTTGGCTGCCCGAGCTAGGTCCGCAGGGTCGAGAGGTTTGCGCACCTCTTGTTGGAACCATGACTGTAACTGTGGCTCGTTGGTTAGCTTTGCGATTGCATCATCAATCAGCTGCTGCTCGCGCTCGTCAATATGGCCATCCGCCTTAGCTGCACAAATAATTGCGCGAAGAATGGCTTGGCTATGCTCTTCCATGACTGCTGGTGACACACGATCCACTGTCTGCGGTTGATACTGTGTAGAAGGTGCACTGGACTGCACCTGACCTCGGTTTTGGTTGTTATTTTGCCAGTTGCTATACGCTTTGTAGGCCACAACCCCCAACGCTGCTAAGCCACCATAAGTAATAACGTTGCCGCCGACCTTGCGTGCCTTTTTACTGGACATCAGCAAGCTGACAAGACCGCCACCCAAGGCTCCACCACCAAGACTGCCAAGCAGACCATTGAGTGCTGTATTGGGCTCGCTTGGCGCTGCCTGACCTGTCTGATTTGATTGCGCTGTATGTTGCCCTTGCAGTAATTCTTTACCTGAGCTGAGAAGCTGGTCGAGCAAGCCACGAGTATTCATCTATGTCTCCATTGAAATGATGGTTGATCCGAACTTATTGACTGCATAGTAGTTTACTGGTTCTAAATAATGAATTTTTCAGTTATGCAGCCAGCTTTATCTGACGCTTTATATTAGCGTTTGAACAGGACCCTAAAGCGCTAAATAACGCTTATGAAAAACTTTTAGTCCTGTTCAAAAAATTTAAGTTTGAATTAAGGCTGTCTCTGTAGTATGTACAGTGTAGACACACAATCACGTTGTGTTGCAGCTTTCAGACAAGGAAATAACCATGAAAACTTTAACTACATTATGCATGTCCGTTGCTTTAATGATGGGTGCAGGTTTGGCACAAGCTGATGTCAGTCCAGCTAAAACAGTTGAATTAAGCACTTCAGGCGCGATTTTAGCCTTTGATAAACTTGATCAGACGGCTTTAGCGAAACACACAAACGCCACCATATTAGACACTGAGCTTGATGAGTCATATGGCCGTTATATTTACCAAGTAGATCTGCGTGACGATAAAGGCCAGAAATGGGAAGTTGAAATGGATGCCGCCACTGGTGAGATTTTGAAAAACCGTCAGGATGATTAATTCTTAAACAAGCCTACAAGCAGAACTGCGTAACTACCCATGGTCGAGTAATCTTTTTAAAAGAATACCGCCATGGGTACGCTCGTTAACCATGAATAACGTAAAGCTATACAATCGTGGCATTGCGCTCATGCATTGCCACAAAACACGGGAAGAAGCAAAGCGGGCTATATTTCATTACATCGAGATGTTTTACAATCCAAAACGCAGGCACACGCACAATCAGCGAGTGTCACCAATGAACTATGAAAAGCAGTATTTTATGAATCAAAAAAGTGTCTGAGAAAGTCAGGCCTTATCAGTATTCACTTGTTGGCCAGTCCGACACCTTATGGTGACATTATTATTGGTGATTCCCATGATTATCAGCAAGATGCAATTCCTTTCAATAGCGAAGAAGTGGATCAGTTATTAATTGAGCTGGCGCAACATACGTTAAACACCAAGGTGAGCGTTAAAGAGCGCTGGCAGGGTATTTATGGTTCGCGGGGTAAAGAGCCTATCTCAGTTCTAAAAACGCACCCTAACGTGACCGTGGTGCTGATGCGTACAGGGCTGGGAATGAGCGTAGGGCCTGCTCTTGGTGAGCGTACTATTGCTGCGTTGTTGGCAGAGTAAAATTGGTTAATTAAAGCAGTCTCTTTACTTAAGGAGATTGCTCAACCCGCCTTAAAAATGAGCTCTTATTACATGCAGCGTGTTGGGTTTCCATGAGGAAAATAATATCCTGTACTACATAACTAAGTATGAGATTAAGAAACGACGACTGCCTTTGCGTAACGCTTGGTATTGCTCATTAAGGTGGGGGATGTCACGCAGCAAAGATGCCGTATCAAAAGTGTGTCTTTAGTCTTCTTCCAAGTCACCGCGCCTGAAGCAAACATCGCCCATGGCTTGCTGGATCTTTTGCTTGAGGGCCGACTCATGCTTTTCTTGCTCGCTGATAACGTCACGTACTTGTTGGAGTGCTTCATACGCCTGAGTGAGTTCTTCATCTACCGAGAAATCAACGGTTTCACCTTGGTCTTGCGGGAACAAGCAACGCAGCGCTGTATCCGCAGAAGCAGAGTCATCTGCCGGTGGCGGTGCGCAACTTTAAAAAGGGTAAAGGCAAGTCTATCTATATTGCCGTAACACACATTGAATTTAAGTCAGGACGGCTTAGTATTTCACCGGTCAAAATTAGCATAACAACCTAAGCGTGATACCCATCCAACTAACGACAAAAAACAAAAAAGCCCTGTACTGAACTGCGTTTAGTCAGGAAATACAGGGCTTTTAGACAGGTTAGTGCGGGTGTTACTCGATGTTTTGCACCTGCTCGCGCATTTGCTCGATTAAAACTTTGATATTGACTGCGGCTTGGGTAGAGCGGGTATCAATGGCTTTGGAGCCTAAGGTGTTGGCTTCGCGGTTGAGTTCTTGCATTAAGAAGTCGAGGCGTCGACCAATGGCGCCGCCGGCTTTAAGTACGCGGTGTACTTCGGTGATGTGTGTGGCTAAGCGATCGAGTTCTTCGGCGACATCACTTTTTTGCGCCAAGATCACCAGTTCTTGCTCAAGACGTTGAGGGTCGAGTTCGACTTCCATTTCTTGGCAGCGGCTGAGGATTTTTTGGCGTTGTAATTCCAGCATCTGCGGCACCAGTTCACGCAAGACTACAACTTCCATCTGAATCGCATCCAAACGCTCACTGATCAGGCGGGCTAAATCAGTCCCTTCGCGGCCACGGCTTTCTTTAAGCTCGTTGAGGGCGCTGCGAAACAGCTCAATGGCTGCGCTGTTGATGGCTTGGCGATCCACTGATTGGGTGCTGAGTACGCCAGGCCAAGCTAACACTTCCAAAGGATTCAGCGCAGCGGGTTGGCTGATAAGCTGGCTGACTTGCTCAGCAGCTTGAATCAGTTGCTGGGCGCGCTCTTGGTTGATGTGTAGGCTGTGTTCGTTGGAGGATTCAGTGAGCTTTAAGGTGCATTCGACTTTACCGCGTGACAAGCCGTTGCGCAGAGCTTCACGCACTGTACCTTCGACCTCGCGTAGCGTGTCGGGTAGGCGCAAATGCGGTTCTAAATAGCGATGATTGACTGAGCGCAACTCCCAGCTGAGTGTGCCGTAAGCTCCATTTTGCTCGACACGAGCGAACGCGGTCATGCTTTGCACCATAAGGACCTCCA
>JAAZJF010000087.1 GCA_012800475.1 Gammaproteobacteria bacterium | reverse complement strand
CGGTCTTTGCGGTGTTCGTGTGCAGCCTTCTCATCATCCGGATGATACAGCGCACCTTTTTGGCCACAGCCGGCTAAACTCAGCAACATGATCGATAACGCAACCAATGGAAGCACAATACGCTTCATAACAAACCCTTCGTAAAAAACTATGTATGCATTGAGTATACCGACCCCTCATAATCTTGCCTATGCACAGAGCAGCCGCCACACTAGGATAGTGATTAAAAAGACGTGTTATTGTTGAGTACAGCCGCAACTTTTGTTTGCATTGCCTGTTTAGCCTTTAAATATTGTACAGGAGCTCTCCATGAGCCTGAGTAACAGCCAGTTCCACGACCTTGTTGATGCCACCCAAAGACATCTTGAAGATATTTTAGATGACAGTGACGCCGACATTGATATTGAAAACAGCGCAGGAATTTTAACCCTAACGTTTGAAAACCGTAACCAAGTGATTATCACGCGTCAAGAGCCGCTCAAACAACTCTGGCTCGCGGACCGCAGTGGTGGTTTTCACTTTGATTATGACAACAGCGCTGAGCAATGGCGTTGCGATGCAAATCAACGCACACTCACGGATATGTTAGGGGAGATTTTACAGGCCCATACCCAACTCAGCTTTGATTTAACCCAGCTCTAAAACGGCACTTTAGCCCACTGTTTCTTTCGCCGATCCCTTGCATATTTAAATAGCTGTGATAGCTTGCACGGTATCTGCTGTAGAGAATAACAGCACCTCAAAACCTCGTCATATGGCGGGGTTTTGTCTTTTTTACTGATGATATATCTTTTAGGAGTAGCAAAAAAACCATGAGCAACAAACCCGCGATCACCGTCACCCGTCTGGATATGCAACGCTTGGAGCAGATGCTCAACAACCTAGACGACTATGACGCCGCAGCCGAAG
This sequence comes from Gammaproteobacteria bacterium, assembly GCA_012800475.1. Classification (GTDB taxonomy): domain Bacteria; phylum Pseudomonadota; class Gammaproteobacteria; order Pseudomonadales; family Pseudomonadaceae; genus Denitrificimonas. The sequence goes on along the minus strand of JAAZJF010000087.1, from coordinate 4,261 downwards.
CACTTGAAGCAGAACTTGCCCGCGCGAATTTTGTTGGTCATACGGACATCGCTAACGACGTCGTCACCATGAACTCCAAAGCACACTTTAGTGAGGAGTCCAGTGCTGCAGATTACCAACTCACTTTGGCCTACCCAGCCCAAAGCGCCATTGAAGGCCATGTCTCAATTCTGGCACCCATTGGTACCGCCTTATTGGGCTTAAGTGTTGGACAAAGTATTGAGTGGTTAACGCCAGCCGGAAAAACCCTCAAGCTGACCCTCAACCAAGTGGCTTACCAGCCCGAAGCCCACGGCGAGTTCACCCTCTAAGTCTTGCCTTGCCATGCTCGATAACAGAGCTGCTTGAGTGTTAAGTTAGGCTGGCTTTGTGATTCTGCAGCGCTTGATTTAAATCGGTTTCTAAAGCTGTTTTGCGCTGCAAGAAATGGATCGTCTGCACGCTGTCATGGCCAGCCACTTTAGATAAATCAATGTCAGTGATGTAACAGCGACGCGACTCACGCTCAGCACTGGCATTGGTTTCCAGAAGATAACGCGCAACAGCGTCATAGAGTTTGGCACCATACTGCAGCTCTGAAAATTCTTGATGATTGCAATACAGCAGCAAAGTGCCATCGCGCTCATAAATCGCCTGCACAGCGTCAAACCCTTGTTCAGGTCCGGCACTCACAGGCTGACACTGCTCAATACTCTGCGGGCTCGCGTCGCCATCGGGATAAATACGATGATAATTGACGCTCAAGGGCGTCATCGCCGACTGCACCGCAATAAAGGACTCGGCAATATTATGCCGATAGAGCAATGAATCGAGAAAACTATGTAAGGGCTGCAGCAAAGCCGCTTCACTGATAAAGGGCTGGTTGTGCAGCCACAAACCATTGCGCTCATCTAAAATATATAAGTAGGCCCGCCCCAGCACCACACGGTAGAACACCTGTACGGTGTCGGCACGCCCGACCGGTAAAATAAACTTCAGCGCCTGACCTTGCAATGCATACTGGTCAACGCGCCAGCGAATATACTCCGCTTGTTCTTGCGATAAATACTCAACCAACTGCGCTTGATTGGCAAAACTCATATATGCCGCACGCCCTGCGCGCCACTCTAAAACGTGCAACTGCTGTTGAATCTGTAATAAATAGCGCGCGTCACTGCTGTCTTGAGTGTGCGCAAACACCTGCGTCACCACTTGTTCAACCCGCTTAGCAATTAAGGTTGCTTGGTTTTTACAAAAACTGCCCACATGAATTTGTGCATTGGCACTGTATTGAGCACAACTGGTACGCAATTCACTTAAGCACTCAAGCAGCGCATGCTCACCACTAAAGCGGCTCACAATCAGTTCATTCCAACTGTTGAGCACCACTTGATCAATGCTCAAAATAAGATTATCACCCTGCTCTGAATAATTGAGCGCGTCGGTGTAATCACTGACCAGATGTGTATTGGCCTGACTGTGCTGCGGTAATGGATCAACGCCGACATTCACCAACAGCAAAACGGTCGCAGGGTAACTGCTTTCTAACAAGGCTTCTTCGCTGACATCCGCACAAGGCAGCGGCAGCACATACCTGAAGCTGTTTAAAATGCCGCGCAATTCAGGCTCAGTTAAATCACTGTTTGGCGCCACCACAGACATGCGTGTTGAGTTATCAATCACACCATTTAAGTAGCCCCAAGCTAAAACAGCCAACAAGTCTTTCGCACGTTTAAGCGGCGAATAATCACGCCATTCACCGCCCAACAATCCGCCTTTAAACAAACCCCAATACGCTTGTTCTGGGTCATCGGGAATGCATTGCACTAAGGTTAAAACATCTTCGGACAAGTCCGGTGCAATACTGGGATTCAGGTATTCAACCTTACCCACCTTGCGTTCAAAAGCGGCATATAAACGCCGACCTAAAACTGCAAGATCACGCGTGGCAACAGCCGGCTCAACCTGCACTTTTAAGCCCAACTGAGTCAGCAAACGATAGCTGTACATCAGCTCGCGTACTAATAAACGCCGCTCACTTTGTGCTTGCAGTACTTTCCACAAATGACGCCGATCCAGGTGACTGAGCAATACTGCGCGCCAACCCCAAGTATGGGTCAATTGCTCCAGCATAATGCGCCGCCAATTATTGGAGCGACGCAGCTGGCTTTGGGTTAAACGCTTACCCACTTTCAGGTATAAACAACGCCGCACCAACTCCAAACGCTCTAACTCATTACGGTCGAGCAAATAGGTTTCTAAACGTCGGTACAGCATCACATACGCATCCAGCTCATTCGGATCGAGCTGATCGGCATAAATCGCCCGCTTATAACTCAAACTTAAGCACTGCACCTGAGGATGCTCAGAGGCATATACTTCAATCAGCAGCAGCTTTAACAATGACTTATAAGGCGAATCAATGCCCTTATACAACTGCCACATGCCGGCACTGATAAACTCTTGCGCCGGAATATGCGCGACACCACCCAAATCAATGACATCTTCGCGGTTAATAAAGCGCTGTTCTAATAAAGTGGCGCAATACTCTGCATACCGATGCTCTTCAGACTCTGGCACGTACCACCACAACAGCGTACGCCCAGCCAGCCAAATCGCTGTACGGTAAAACTCATCCAGCAACAAATAATGCTGAGTGCCGCCGCAGTCATCAATCGACAATTGGCCATCATTGACCTGCCCTTGCGAAAACTGCTCAGGCTCAACCAGAAAAAGCGTCACCGTAGCGCCCAACGTTTCCGCCCAGTGGCTTAAAAGATCACACTTCTGGCGTAATTCTTGTCGTTGCTGCTGCGTTAAATCTGAGCTGTGGCACAGCCATACATCCATATCACTGTTTTCACAATGCGCGATGCTGCCCAAGCTGCCCATTAAAAACAGTCCATGCAATGGGAAATCACCATCAGAACCGCGAGGGGATTTGTAGCTAAAGGAGCGCGCTAAGGACTGCGCCTCTTGCACTAAATAACGACTGGGCTTGTAGTCACTGATACCTGCAGGCGTTGCATTGGACACATAGCCTGGTAATAACGGATGGTTCACGTGCAACAACAAAGGTAATAAACGTAAAACCGTTTGCTGGCGGGTTGATAAAATCAAGTTAGCACGTTGTAAGCGATCATGGTTGACGCTTAAAAAACGCTCGCGCAAGGCTTTTAGATCTTTACGATCAATGCCTTCATCAATATTTAAGCGTATCTCAACCATGACCTCGTCAGCCGCTCTACTCTGTGATTAATACAGTCAGCACCGCTTGTGCATGTGCTGCTGTTTCTAAACCTAAACTCGTTAGATAACCACCGTCATCCTGACTGAGCAAGCCTTTTTCAAACAAACGCTGCGCTGCTGCCACGCGCTCGGGACCCGCACTGCTGTGCACTTTCAAACCTTCTTGTGTGCTGTCTAGATTGTACAAACACAACACTTCAAGTTCCGCGATAATCTCAGGAGTCCAAGACATAATTTTTCCACCTAGGGTTTGGGAAATAAGGGACTTACATCGCAGCCACCCAGCAGCTTAAGCGTGCTCAGGTAACTGCGGTAATGCGCGTAATGCACGCTCGTAAGCCAGCAAATCAAAGGCGTGATCAGCCTCTAACATATCACTGATTTGCCAGGCTAATACTTGCGCCATCATCTGTACAATATCGTCACGTGTATGTCCGACTAAAGTCAGTTTGTTCATGACAGCCTGTACACAAGGTGGCTGCTGCGCGGCAAGTTGATTTTCAATGGCTTCCAACAGCTGACTTTCAACCAATTCATCATCCTGCTCATCATCAACCTCGGCTGACGAATCATCTACAGATGAGGGCAATGCGGTTGCTTCTTGCGCTGTTGCTGCAGTGTGTTGATCGTTTTGACTCACAGGTGCATTTCCTTCATCAAGCTGACACAGCATGCAATCATCTACATCACCTTGGTTGGTTTCTACATAGCGTACCTTGCGGCTGGCTGAAGAGCGATCCGCCGATACTTGATAACGTAAATCTCTCGGTTTTTCCGTCACGCTGACCTCCACTGTTGTACCGCCGCAAGCCTCGTATACTTAGCGACTGGCTAATAATTCACGACCACGTTGCACTGCCGCACGCACTTGCGCCGGTGCAGTACCACCAATATGGTCGCGCGCATTGACTGAACCCTCTAAGGTCAAGACATCAAAAACATCCGCACCAATTTCAGTGCTGAACTGCTGTAATTCAGCTAAAGTCATTTGCGCTAAATCTTTACCTTCTTTAACCCCGTAACCCACCGCATG
>JAAZJF010000086.1 GCA_012800475.1 Gammaproteobacteria bacterium | reverse complement strand
TGCCGTTTCCCTCCTTGCGCCCGCCTCATGTATGCTAGGCAGATATTTTTCATGGCTGCGCTGCGGTGCATCCTTCTTCTGACTTTCTTGACGATAAACACATAAAATCATGCACGAACAGTATCAACCTCGCGACATTGAAGCCGCCGCTCAAAGCCACTGGGCTGAGCAAAAATCCTTTGAAGTGACCGAGCAAGCAGGCAAAGACACCTTCTATTGCCTGTCGATGTTCCCCTACCCCAGCGGACGCCTGCACATGGGTCACGTGCGCAACTACACCATCGGTGATGTGATTGCCCGCCACCAGCGTATGCTCGGTAAAAACGTGCTGCAACCCATGGGTTGGGATGCGTTCGGCATGCCCGCTGAAAACGCAGCGATTCAACATAAAGTTGCGCCAGCCGCTTGGACTTACGAGAACATGGCCTATATGAAGGCGCAGTTCACTCAGTTGGGTCTGGCGATTGATTGGTCGCGCGAGATTACCACCTGCAAGCCTGACTATTACCGTTGGGAGCAGTGGCTGTTCACGCAGTTGTACAAAAAAGGCATCATTTACAAGAAAGTCGGTACCGTTAACTGGGATCCGGTCGATCAAACCGTATTGGCCAACGAGCAAGTGATTGATGGTCGCGGCTGGCGTTCGGATGCGTTGGTAGAAAAGCGCGAAATCCCGATGTACTACTTCAAGATCACTGCGTACGCCGATGAGTTGCTGACCAGTCTGGATGATATGCACGGCTGGCCTGAGCAAGTTAAAACCATGCAGCGTAACTGGATCGGTAAAAGCTTCGGTGCCGATATTCTGTTTGATTACGATGTGGATTCAGTTGGCATCGATGGCCAGCTCAAGGTGTATACCACCCGTCCTGATACCTTAATGGGTGCAACTTATGTGGCAGTCGCGGCTGAGCATCCACTGGCGCAGCGCGCTGCTGAAAACAACGCAGAGCTCACCGCTTTTATCGCTGAATGCAAAGCCGGTTCCGTGGCTGAAGCCGATATGGCGACCATGGAGAAAAAAGGTCTGCCCACCGGCCAGTTTGTGCTGCACCCATTAACCGGTGACAAGCTGCCCGTGTATGTCGCCAACTATGTGCTGTGGGGCTATGGTGAAGGTGCAGTGATGGCGGTGCCCGCCCACGATGAGCGCGACTTTGCTTTTGCCAATACCTATCAGCTGCCCATTCAGCAGGTTTTTGCCTCAAACGATGCAAATAACAGTTTTGATGCCGCCGAATGGCAAGACTGGTACGCCGACAAAACCAACGTGCTGACTGTTAATAGCGGCAAGTACGACGGTTTAAGCGTGCAAGATGCGTTTGATGGCATCGTCGCTGACCTTGAAGCTAAAGCGCACGGCGAGCGTAAAACGCAGTTTCGCTTACGCGACTGGGGCATCAGCCGTCAGCGCTACTGGGGCTGCCCGATTCCGATTGTGCATTGCCCAAGCTGCGGCGATGTACCTGTGCCTGAAGATCAGTTACCGGTGGTTTTGCCTGAAAACGTCATCCCTGACGGCTCAGGTAATCCACTGAATAAAATGCCTGAGTTCTACGAGTGCAAATGCCCATCCTGTGGTGCCGATGCGCGTCGTGAAACCGACACCATGGACACCTTTGTTGAGTCCTCATGGTACTACGCACGCTACGCTTCACCGCAGTACGAAGGCGGTTTAGTGGAAAAAGCGGCGGCAGATCATTGGTTACCTGTTGATCAATATATCGGTGGTATCGAGCACGCCATTTTGCACTTATTGTATGCGCGCTTCTTCCATAAGCTCATGCGTGATGAAGGCTTGGTGAACAGCAATGAGCCGTTCACCAAACTGCTCACCCAAGGCATGGTGATTGCTGAGACCTATTACCGCATGCTGCCCAATGGTGCGCGCGAATGGTTTAATCCAGACGAAGTGACAGTTGAGCACGACAGCAAAGGCAAAGCCTTGTCGGCCACTTTGATCAGCGACGGTCAACCCGTGGTGATTGGCGGCATTGAAAAAATGTCCAAATCAAAAAACAACGGTGTTGATCCACAAATCATGATCGATGAGTACGGTGCTGATACCTGCCGCTTGTTTATGATGTTTGCCGCACCACCTGACATGAGCTTGGAATGGTCGGACGCGGGTATCGAAGGCGCCAGCCGCTTTATGAAGCGTGTGTGGCGTTTAGCCTATAAGCACGTCAATGCTGGCAGCCACGATGGTTTAGATATCGCCACGCTCAATGATGCGCAAAAAGACATCCGTCGCGCCATTCATGCGGTGATTAAACACGCCAATAACGATGTCAGCCAACACCAGAAATTCAACACCGCCATCGCGCAAGTGATGACTTTGATGAATGTCTTGGAAAAAGCGCCCGTAGAAACCGCACAAGACCGCGCCTTGCTGCATGAAGGCTTGGAAACTGTGGTGTTGTTATTAGCACCGATCACCCCGCATATTTGCCACGCGGTCTGGCTGCAATTAGGTCACAGCACGCCGGTGATTGATGCCGCTTGGCCGCAAGCCGATGAAAGCGCTTTGGTGCAAGATACGCTAAGCATCGTGATCCAAGTGAATGGTAAGTTGCGCGGCAATATTGATGTCGCCGCCAGCGCCAGTCGTGAAGAGATTGAAGCAGCAGCGCGTGCCAATGAAAACGTCTTACGCTTTGTCGATGGCTTAACCATTCGCAAAGTGATTGTGGTTCCCAACAAGTTGGTTAATATTGTTGCCAACTGATTGAGTTGTGCTTTTTTACTCACCCCTGTCTAGCCTCACAACGAGGTTAGGCACAGAGGACATACCATGCTGAAACGTTCTATTACTGTATTGGGTCTGGCTTTTTTAATGACCGCTTGCGGCTTTCATTTACGCGGCACCGGCAGCATGCAAATGGCGCTCACTGAGCTTGATTTTGCAGCGCGTGATGCACTCAGCCCGCTGGGTAAAAGTG
>JAAZJF010000085.1 GCA_012800475.1 Gammaproteobacteria bacterium | reverse complement strand
ATGAGCTTAGTCGGCTGGTGGGCAGTGACTCACTGGGCATAAAAAAACCGCAAGCGTTGTCTTAACGCTTGCGGTTTTTTGATCGGTGCGATTCGAACTCACAGATCACCCAATGCACTTACAGCAGATTGCACCCACTGATGGGTGCAATCTGCTTCTCACTTTAAAGCCTTTTCAGGCTTGCACTCGACTCGTTTTACCAGGCCAGCTCAACACCGCTGGCCTTTTTGATTTTGTCTAAAAATTGCTGATGCGCTTCAAGCTCTTGCGCGCTGGCTGCTAATACCGGTAAAGCCGCACGATCAGCCGCAATACGCCGCACGGGCGTGACCTTAACAAAGCCACCACCCTCATCACCACCATCGCCTGCCAGTGATAAGTTTCTCTGGCCGCCGGTCATGGCTAAGTAGACTTCAGCGAGAATCTGCGCATCCAGTAAAGCGCCGTGCAACTCACGCCCTGAGTTATCCACGCCATAGCGCTTACATAACGCATCCAAACTGTTGCGCTGCCCAGGGTGACGCTCACGCGCCATCACCAAGGTGTCTAAAATAGTGCAGTGCTGGCTGATATCAGAGCGTTCTGTCTGCCCGAGTAAGGCAAATTCATGATTGATATAGCCAATATCAAAGGGTGCGTTATGAATAATTAATTCAGCGCCTTTAATAAATTCAAAAAACTCATCGGCTACATCTTTAAAGCGCGGCTTGTCTTTAAGAAACTCTTCAGTAATACCATGAATCGCCAAAGCACCTTCTTCACTGGCACGATCAGGCTGTAAGTACACATGGTAATGACGCCCCGTAGGCACGCGCCCTTCAAGCTCCACACAACCGATTTCAATAATGCGGTTACCATCATTAATGTTGATACCAGTGGTTTCAGTATCAAGCACTATATAACGCATGCTAACACCTCTTCGACGCCGCGATTGGCCAACTGATCCGCACGTTCATTACCCGGATGTCCTGTATGGCCGCGCACCCACTGCCATTCAATCTCATGGCGCTGCACTTGCTCATCAAGCTGTTGCCATAGATCAACATTTTTAACGGGCTGCTTTGCTGCAGTTCTCCAGCCGCGTTTTTTCCAGTTGGGCATCCACTCTTGAATGCCTTGCATCACATATTTGGAGTCAGTGACTAAACGTACCGCACACGATTTTTTCAACTCAGCTAAACCACGGATGGCAGCCGTCAACTCCATGCGGTTATTGGTGGTTTCACGCTCACCACCGCACAGCTCTAATTCTTTGCCTTTATAGACTAATAATGCGCCCCAGCCACCAGGGCCGGGGTTACCTTTACAGGCACCATCAGTAAAAATATCAACTTGATCTGTCATGTTCTTCGCTATGTTTAATATGTTTGCTATGAGGAGTGTGTGCCGTGACCACGCTGGGGCCAAGTTTTTGCACATTCAGCCTCAATGAATGGGTTTGCGGATGCATGCCATGCACCATCTTACGGGCAACCAGCATATAACAGCCACCGATAGGCAAATGTTTGGCGCTGGCATACTGCTCTAAGGGTGCAAGTTTGCCGTGCAGTGTATGGGATTTTAACAATGGGCGGTATGCACCATAGGTGCGTTTTTCGACACTAAAGCCCAATACGCCCAGCCAATCGCTGATGCGCGCTGGCGCTAAACAATGCGCATGCCGCCACACACTGCGCGTGCAGTGCCGATACACACCAAACAAACTCCAAACATGCGCGCCTAAAATAATTAAATGCCCACCGGCACGCACGCAATGCGCTGCCTCGCGCAGTACATCATGCGGTGATGCGGCAAAATCCAAACTGTGTTGCAGCACCACCACATCCACTGCATCCGCTGCAATGGGCCACTTGTGTTCAGTGCATTGCAATTGAACCTCAAGCTGCGCATCACCTAAGCGCACAGCATGGCGAATATGCGGTGCAGTGGCCAAGGCGACCGGTGGATTATAGTACACAATGTAGCTGCCAAAATGGCGCGTGAGCTGAGGCTCAAGTAGCGCGCGCTCCATGTGTTCGAGCTGCTGGCCCTTGTCAGTTAAAAACCACTGCGCCAAAGCCCCAGCCAGCGGTGGACGAGAACGCGATAAAAACTCTGAAAATCGTTGTAATTTCATCCGTTGCTACCTACTGCGTGCATGACAAGGGCAAAACAGCCGATACGAACATGCTAAGCTTGATTGAACTGTTGTTGAGGACCCTGTCATGCTGATATTCACCGCACTACCTGCCTTTAATGATAATTACATTTGGCTGATTCAAGACCCCCAGCGCAAAGAATGTGCTGTGGTGGATCCCGGCGATGCACAGCCGGTCTTGAACTGGCTGGCTGAGCACCCACAGTGGCAGCTCAGTGATATTTTAATTACTCACTACCACCATGATCATATCGGCGGTGTAGCCACTTTAAAAGAAGCCACCCAAGCGCGTGTTGTCGGCCCTGCGCGCGAAACTATACCCTGCTTGGATCTCCCCGTAGACGAGGGAGCGAGTATCGAACTGCTAGGGCACACCGTACAGGTTTTTGCCGTACCCGGACACACTTTAGGCCACGTAGTGTATTTTGCCACAACAGGTTTGGCGCAACCTTGGTTGCTCAGCGGCGATACACTGTTTGCCGGCGGTTGTGGTCGGATGTTTGAAGGCCATCCAGAGCAAATGCATCACTCATTAATGCGTCTAGCTGCATTGCCGCACGACACCTTAGTGTATTGCACCCACGAGTACACCTTAAGTAATTTACACTTCGCGCAAGCAGTAGAGCCAACTAACACGGCCATTGCTGAGCGCCTCAAGAACGTGCGTCAATTGCGTGATCAGCAGCTGATAACTCTACCCAGTCAGATGGATTTAGAAAAGCGCACCAATCCTTTTTTACGTTGTGCACAGCCTGGCGTTATACAGGCTGCGCAACAGCACAGCTCAACTCAACTTGAGCAAGACTATGCGGTATTTGCGGCGCTGCGGTCATGGAAAGATACATTTTAATCCGCCCGAACCGGGGAATCGGCTTGACCCACACCGATTCCCTTCCTAAAATCGCGCAAACTTTTTAAAAAGCACTTTCCTTGATGCCGGATTCCAACAGCCCAAGCCCGTCTATGTATCGCTTAATTCGTCGTGTGATATGCCTCAGCATGGTTTTGTCTGTTGCTGCGCTCGGTTCCGGTTGCCTCTCTTACGAAGAAGCCACTCCGCATCAGGCTTATGTGCCGCCTGTACCCGTACAACAGGTACAAGAACCGACAGTGCAACGCCGCTACACCCCGCCTCCGATGTACCAACCCATTGCGGATGAAGAAGCTGATATTTGGCAGCGTATCCGTCAAGGCTTTCAGCTGCAGTCCTACGCTGAGAACAACCCGCGCATTGAACACCAGCGTTTATGGTTTGCCAGTCGTAGCAGCTCTATCGAAATGTTTTCAGAGCGCAGCAGCCCCTACATGTACTACATCGTAGAAAGTTTAGCCGCGCGTAAAATGCCATTGGAACTGGCACTCTTACCTATGATTGAAAGCGGTTACAATCCTCTAGCGTACTCAAGTTCACAAGCTTCAGGCTTATGGCAATTCACCCCTTCCACCGGCCGCAACTTTAAACTGACACAGTCCCACTGGTACGATGGCAGACGCGACATTACAGCATCTACCCAAGCCGCCTTGAATTACCTTGAATACTTGTATGGCATGTTTGATAACGACTGGCTGCTGGCTTTAGCCGCTTATAATGCAGGCGAAGGTACAGTGCTCAAAGCCATCAAGCGCAACGTGGCGCGCAATTTACCCACCGACTACTGGAACCTCAACCTGCCCGCTGAAACCCAAACCTATGTACCTAAGCTGCTGGCGGTGGCGCAACTGATTAACGCACCTGACGCGTACAGCATTGCCTTAAGCCCCATTGCTAATGAGCCCTACTTCACGAAAGTGACGCTCAAGCAACAAATGAATATCACCCGCCTCGCTCAACTGGCGCGCTTGCATGAAGATGAGTTAGTGCAGCTCAATCCCGCCTACAAGCAAGGCATTGTCATGGGTGGCCCTAAACATTTATTAGTGCCACTGGATAACGCACAACAACTAACAGACAAGCTAGCAGCCATTAAACCCTCAGATTTTGTGCAATGGCAGCAGTACAAGGTGCGCAGCGGCGATAGCCTGTCGGTGATTGCCAGCCGCCACAACGTGCCCTTAGTTCTACTCAAAGAAGTCAACGCGCTTAAAAATAACAACCTGCGCATCGGACAAGTGCTCAATATTCCTAAAGGCCAAAGTGCTATGGCGAGTACCAATACGCCTGCGCCAACGACGGCAGCGCGCACCGTGTATACCGTGCGACCGGGCGACACCTTATCGCATATTGCTGCGCGACAAAAAGTTGCCGTCAAGGACATTAAACGCTGGAATAAACTGTCGTCCAATCGCCTTAAAGTGGGACAAAACTTAAGCTTAATCGCCAGCAACACGGCCCACACTGCAGCGCAAAAATCAAAAAATATTCGTTATAAAGTCCGCCCAGGTGATTCACTGTCGGTGATTGCACAGCGCCATAAAGTCACCCTCAAGCAACTGAAAAACTGGAATCCCAGTGTCAGTGCCGCTTTAAAACCAGGGCAAACACTTTCGCTGTATCTATAACCCATCGACCTTGTGATTGAGTGAGCCATATAGCTCGCCACTCAAGCCAAGGGTATACTGACGCACAGCACAAAAATCGAGTAAACTGCGCGATTGTTGTTTCGCTGTTGGTTATTTAAGGGTTGATGGTTTTATGCGTGTACTTTCTTTGCTGATCAGCCTGCTTATTTTCAGCCCTGCCCTGTTTGCAGCGGTGGTCAGCAGTCACGGTTATGCTCAATTTGAAGCGCTTAAATACCCAGCGGACTTTAAGCACTTTGATTGGGTGAACCCTGCAGCGCCCAAAGGTGGAACAGTGCGCCTGATGGCGTTTGGCACCTTCGACACACTCAACCCTTACACCTTAAAAGGTACCAGCCCCATTGGCACTGCTGATTTTAGCAGCTACGGCATCAGTGAGCTGAACGAGCCTCTGATGGTGGGCAGCGGCCTGTACGATCCATCCGGCGATGAACCCGCCAGTGCCTACGGCTTAATTGCCCAGAGTGTGCAATACAATGACAGTCGCAGCTGGGTGGTGTTCAATCTGCGTAAAGAGGCGCGTTTTCATGATGGCACACCCATTACCAGCGCCGATGTCGCCTTTTCCTATCGCACTCTGCTAAAGCAAGGCCACCCGCAATACCGTACCTACCTGCAGGAAGTTAAACGTGTGGACATCCTCGGCCCACACCGCATTCGCTTTGTATTTAAGCGTGCTGGCAATCCGTTACTGATTTTACGCATGGGTGATTTGCCCGTCTTACCTGAGCATTACTGGCGCGATCAAGATTTTAGTCAAACCACTTTTAAGCCGCCCTTAGGCAGTGGTCCGTATAAAATCACCGAGGTGAAGCCCGGGCGCAGCTTAGAGTTTGAACGGGTCAAAGACTATTGGGGCAAAGACTTGGCGGTCAATCGTGGCAAGTACAATTTTAATAAAGTTATTGTCGATTTTTACCGTGACAAGCATGTCGCTTTTGAAGCCTTTAAAGTCGGCAGCTTTGATTTTTATATTGAACACCAAGCCAAGAACTGGGCAAATAATTACCGCTTTCCCGATATCGCTAAGGGCCGGGTGATTCGTGCAGAAATTCCGCACCAGATCCCCACCCAGACTCAAGCCTTGTTTATCAATACCCGTCGTGCACAATTTCACGACAGCGCCACGCGTGAAGCTTTAAGCTTACTCTTTGATTTTGAGTGGGCCAATCGCACCCTGTTTAATAATGCCTATCAACGCGCCACCAGTTATTACCCTAATAGCGATTTTTCGGCACGTGGAGTGCCCAGTGGCGCTGAAGGTTTACTGCTGGCCAAGTGGCGTAAGCAATTGCCTTTGGATTTGTTTTTACAGCCCTTTAGTTTAAATGTAACCCAAGGTCGGGGCATTTCGCGCGAGACGCTGCGCAAAGCTTTAGCGCTCTTAGCCGAAGCAGGCTGGCGCACAACGGCCAAAGGCTTAAAGAACAGACAAGGCCAGCAACTGCAGCTGGAAATCTTACTGGTCAATCCAAGTTTAGAACGAATCCTGCAAGCTTATGTCAATACCCTCAACGAGGTCGGCATTGCCGCGCGGATGCGCACTGTTGACCGCGCACAATATAAGCAGCGCTTGGATAATTTTGATTTTGATCTAACCTTATTAACCTTGCCGCAAACACTCAGCCCTGGCCTTGAGCAATGGCAATATTTTCACTCATCGCAAGCGATGGTCAAAGGCAGTAAAAACTATGCCGGTGTGAACAGCCCTGTGATTGATGACTTATTGGAAAAACTCCTGAGTGCCCGCACTTATCGTGCGCAACGCCAAGCTGCGCGTGCCTTAGACCGTGCCCTATTGTGGAGCTACTACAGCATTCCAAACTGGTATATTAGTCACCATCGCATTGCTTATCAGAACCGCTTTGAATTTGTACGTACGCCGCCTTACACCTTAGGCTTGCGTGCGTGGTGGTTAAAACCTTCGGAGATTCGTTAATGTTAACTGTACTACGTCGCGGTTGTTTATCACTGTGCCTGATGGCGTGCAGTTGGAACCTATGGGCTCAACCTCAGCATGCTATGACGCTGTACGATGAAGCGCCCAAATACGCCAGCGACTTCACGCACTTTGACTACACCAACCCAGCTGCACCCAAAGGCGGCACTTTACGCCTCGCAGGCTTAAATGGTTTTGACAGCCTCAACCCTTTTATTCCTAAAGGTAATGCCGCTGATCAAATCGGCTTGCTGTATGACACCCTCACCTATCATTCAGCCGATGAACCTTTTACCGAATACGGTTTACTGGCTGAACGTATTGAGAAAGCTGAAGACAACAGTTTTGTGCGCTTTTATCTCAACCCTAAAGCCCGCTTTCATGATGGTGAACCGGTCACGGCTGAAGATGTGCAGTTCACTTTTAATATACTCCTTGAGCAAGGCCATCCACTCTACCGACACTATTACGCGGATGTGGCGCAGGTGGTGATTGAAGATCCACTGCAGGTGCGCTTTGATTTTAAACATAATGACAACCGTGAGTTGCCGCTTATTCTGGGACAACTGCAGATCCTACCCAAACATTGGTGGGCAGAACGCGACTTTAGCAAAACCAGCTTAGAAGCCCCTTTAGGCAGCGGCCCATACCGCCTTGTGCGTGTGGATGCCGGTCGCCGCTTAGGCTATGAGCGAGTCGCTGATTGGTGGGCCAAAGATTTGCCTGTGTCACGCGGCATCTATAACTTTGATAAAATCCATATCGACTATTACCGAGATATGTCAGTGGCCTTAGAGGCGTTTAAAGCGGGGCAATTTGATTTCAACCTTGAGTACTCAGCTAAAGACTGGGCCACAGGCTACAACTCTCCCGCGCTGCGCAGCGGTAAAATCATCAAAAAAGAGATCAAAAACCATAACCCTGTCGGCATGCAAGGTTTTACTTTTAACCTGCGTCGCCCCATGTTTCAAGACGCGCGCGTGCGCGAAGCCATTGGTTTATTATTTGATTTTGAGTGGACCAATAAGCAACTGTTTTACAGCTCATATATTCGCACCAACAGCTTTTTTGCCAATTCAGAGTTAGCATCTACAGGCTTACCCTCAGCAGCCGAGTTGGCTGTATTAGAGCCCTTACGCAGTCAAATCCCCGAGACGGTCTTCACTCAGGCGTACACCAATCCGGTCAGTGACGGCAGCGGTATTATTCGCGAACGACGCTTGGCCGCTTGGCGTTTACTGCAAGAAGCCGGTTACCGTATTGAAAATGATCGCATGGTCAATACCCAAGGTGAGCCGCTGACTTTTGAGTTTATTATTGCGCAGGCGAACTTAGAGCGCGTGCTGTTGCCCTTTAAGCGCAATCTTGCGGAACTGGGGATTGAATTGACGATTCGTCGCACCGATGTATCGCAATATATTAACCGCATGCGTTCGCGTGATTTTGATATGACGTCCAGTATTTGGTCACAGTCCAACTCGCCGGGTAATGAACAACGCGATTTTTGGCATTCCAGCAGCATGGACAACCCAGGCAGCCGCAATTTTATTGGTTTGCAAGATCCAGCCATTGACCGCTTAGTTGAAGGTTTGATTAATGCACCCAGCCGTGAGAGCTTAATCACTCATGCCCGTGCCCTCGACCGTGTGTTATTGGCGGGCCATTATGTGATTCCCAACTATTATATTGATACATGGCGCACCGCGTACTGGCAGCATTTAGCGCAGCCTCAAGTGTCGCCCTTGTATGATTATGGCTTAATGACCTGGTGGTATAACCCAGATGCAGCAAGCCCCACTCCTGCGGCGGATCAATAAATATGCTGGCGTATATTTTTCGGCGTTTACTGCTGATCATTCCCACTTTGCTGGGTATTTTAGTAGTCAACTTTATTATTATTCAGGCCGCTCCTGGAGGGCCTGTCGAGCAGATGATTGCTAAACTCGAAGGCTTTGATGCCGCAGCCGGTGGCGCTACAGGGCGCATCTCCGGTGGCGGCTCAGAAGTGTCTAGCAGCTCGTCTGCCAATTATCGCGGCGCGCAAGGGCTGGATCCCGAACTGGTTCTGGAAATTGAAAAGATGTACGGCTTTGATAAGCCGGCTATCGAGCGCT
>JAAZJF010000401.1 GCA_012800475.1 Gammaproteobacteria bacterium | reverse complement strand
TAATAGTTGCCATCTACAAGCTCCACTGTTGTCTTCCGACATAAACAAAATGACGGAATCTTAGAAATCCCGCCAATTTTGGGGGTACAAGAGTCTAATTAGACTCCCGCCCCCCGTCAAGGCTAATCGTTCACGCATAGCATGAACGGTTAACATTTTACTCTTTCAAATTCAGTGCTTCACTGAGTGCTGCTTCCACATCACTCGCGCTCACACCTTGAGGTGACTCGATTGCACGCTTGCGTTTACGTTCTGCGTGGTACGCCAATCCAGTACCAGCTGGAATTAAGCGACCTACAACAACGTTTTCTTTCAAGCCGCGCAAGTAGTCACGCTTACCTGTTACTGCTGCTTCGGTCAGAACACGCGTGGTTTCCTGGAACGATGCGGCAGAAATAAATGACTCAGTTGACAGCGATGCTTTAGTGATACCTAGCAATACGCGCTCGAACTTAGCAGGGAAACGATCATTGCTGGCCAATGTTTCGTTCTCTTCTAGTACGTGGTTGTACTCCGCCTGATCACCTTTAATCAACGATGAATCACCTGATTCGGTGATTTCAACTTTGCGCAACATTTGACGTAAAATCGTTTCAATGTGCTTATCGTTAATTTTCACACCCTGCAAACGGTAAACATCTTGAATTTCAGTCACGATGTAACGTGCCAATGCACTCACACCCAACAGACGCAAGATATCATGCGGGTTGCTTGGACCATCAGAAATAACTTCACCACGGTTGACTTGCTCACCCTCAAACACGTTGAGGTGGCGCCATTTGTGGATCAACTCTTCATATGGCTCGCTACCATCGGTCGGTGTAATCACCAAGCGACGCTTACCTTTTGTTTCTTTACCAAAGGAAATCGTTCCGCTGACTTCAGCCAGAATCGACGCTTCTTTTGGACGACGTGCTTCAAACAAGTCAGCTACGCGTGGCAAACCACCCGTAATGTCTCGAGTTTTTGAAGTTTCCTGCGGAATACGTGCAACAACATCACCGATGTTAATACGCGCACCGTCGTTTAAGTTCACTAACGCATGTGGTGGTAAGAAGTACTGTGCAACAACATCAGTACCCGGTAAGAACAAGTCTTCACCGTTGTCATCGACCAATTTAATCGCTGGACGAATATCTTTACCTGCCGCTGGACGCTCTTGTGGATCGATCACTTCAATATTGCTCAAACCAGTTAATTCATCGGTTTGACGCTTAATCGTAATACCCGCTTCCATACCCACAAACTGAATCACACCTGTGGTTTCAGTAACGATGGGGTGAGTGTGCGGATCCCACTTAGCAACAATCGCACCTGCAGCAACAACATCACCTTCATTTACTGAAAGGACAGCACCGTATGGCAGCTTATAACGCTCACGCTCACGACCAAACTCATCAGCAATAGCCAATTCACCCGAACGTGATACCGCTACGAGGTGACCGTTGTCACGAGATACGTGCTTCAGGTTAATCAGACGTACAGTACCGCCATTCTTAACCTGTACGCTATCAGCCGCTGAAGTACGACTTGCCGCACCACCAATGTGGAACGTACGCATCGTCAACTGTGTACCCGGCTCACCAATGGACTGAGCAGCAATAACACCCACTGCCTCACCTTGGTTAACTTCATGACCACGCGCAAGGTCGCGACCGTAGCATTTCGCACAAATACCGTGACGTGTTTCACAGGTAATAGGCGAGCGTACAACCACTTCATCAATACTGTTGTTTTCAATGAACTCGACCCAGCTCTCATCAATCAATGTATCCATTGGGATCAGAACTTCATCGCTACCAGGCTTGAGTACATCTTGTGCAATCACACGACCCAAGACACGGTCACCGAGTGGATCAACAACATCACCACCTTCAATGTGCGGTGTTAACACCAAGCCATCAGCAGTGCCACAGTCAACCTGTGTTACGACCAAGTCTTGTGCTACGTCAACGAGACGACGCGTCAGGTAACCGGAGTTAGCTGTTTTCAATGCCGTATCCGCAAGACCTTTACGCGCACCGTGCGTCGAAATAAAGTACTGCAGTACGTTTAGACCTTCACGGAAGTTCGCAGTAATTGGCGTTTCGATAATCGAGCCATCTGGCTTAGCCATCAGACCACGCATACCCGCCAACTGACGAATCTGTGCTGCCGAGCCTCGAGCACCGGAGTCAGCCATCATGTACATCGAGTTAAACGACTCTTGACTGACTGTATTACCGTCACGGTCAACCACAGGCTCAGTCGACAGGTTGGTCATCATTGCTTTCGATACTTCATCGTTCGCTTTGGACCATAAGTCGATTACTTTGTTGTATTTCTCACCTTGGGTCACTAAACCCGAAGCGTATTGCTTTTCAATTTCTTTAACTTCTTCAATCGCGCGATCAATGATCGTCACTTTTTCGTCAGGAATAACGAAATCGTTCACACCAATCGACACACCTGAAATAGTTGAGTAAGCAAAACCGGTATACATCAACTGGTCAGCAAAAATCACAGTCTCTTTCAAGCCAACCACGCGGTAGCATTGGTTGATCAAGTTTGAGATCGCTTTTTTCTTCATCGGCTGATTAACCAGCGAGAACGGCAAACCGGCTGGCACAATCTGGAACAATAACGCACGACCAATCGTAGTTTCTACGATGCTGGTGTTGTACGTTGAATTGCCATCACGATCGTTCACTTTTTCGCTAATTCTAACTTTTACTTTTGCATGTAAACCCGCATCACCTGAACGGTATACACGGTCAACTTCTTGCAGGTCAGCAAAAATACGACCTTCACCTTTCGCGTTCACTGCTTCACGGGTCATATAGTACAGACCAAGAACAACGTCTTGTGACGGTACAATAATAGGCTCACCGTTAGCAGGCGACAGAATGTTGTTGGTTGACATCATTAAAGCACGCGACTCAAGTTGTGCTTCTAGTGTCAGCGGTACGTGTACCGCCATTTGGTCACCATCAAAGTCAGCGTTATACGCCGCACACACAAGTGGGTGCAACTGAATCGCTTTACCTTCAATCAGTACCGGCTCAAACGCCTGAATACCAAGACGGTGCAAAGTTGGCGCACGGTTTAACAGAACAGGGTGTTCGCGAATCACATCCGCTAAAACGTCCCAAACTTCTGGCAATTCGCGCTCAACCATTTTCTTAGCGGCTTTAATGGTTGTTGCTAAACCACGCTGCTCAAGTTTTCCGAAAATAAAGGGCTTAAATAATTCAAGCGCCATTTTCTTCGGCAAACCACACTGGTGCAAACGTAAGGTTGGACCCACAACGATCACCGAACGACCTGAGTAGTCAACGCGCTTACCCAGCAAGTTCTGACGGAAACGACCCTGCTTACCCTTGATCATATCGGCCAAGGATTTCAACGGACGCTTGTTACTACCGGTAATAGCGCGACCACGACGACCGTTATCTAACAGCGCATCGACTGACTCTTGCAGCATACGCTTTTCGTTACGTACGATGATGTCAGGTGCAGATAGATCAAGCAGACGCTTGAGACGGTTGTTACGGTTGATCACACGACGGTATAAGTCGTTTAGGTCGGATGTAGCAAAACGACCACCATCCAGCGGTACTAATGGACGCAGATCAGGCGGCAGTACAGGTAGAACGGTTAGAACCATCCACTCTGGCTTGTTACCTGAACCAAAAAACGCTTCCATCAGCTTCAAACGCTTAGAAAGTTTCTTGATTTTAGTTTCTGAGTTGGTTTGCGGAATTTCTTCACGCAAATGATTGATCTCATACTCAAGATCAATTTCCATCAACAATTCGCGAACCGCTTCAGCACCCATACGGGCATCAAAGTCATCGCCAAATTCTTCTAAGGCTTCAAAGTACTGCTCATCATTGAGCAACTGACCTTTTTCAAGTGTCGTTAAGCCAGGGTTAATGACCACATAGCTTTCAAAATACAACACGCGCTCAATATCACGCAGAGTCATATCCAGCAGCAAACCAATACGGCTTGGCAGTGACTTCAAAAACCAAATGTGTGCACAAGGTGATGCTAGCTCAATGTGAGCCATACGCTCGCGACGGACTTTAGACAGTGCAACTTCAACGCCACACTTCTCACAAATCACACCACGGTGCTTGAGGCGCTTGTACTTACCGCATAAGCACTCATAGTCTTTAACTGGACCAAAAATCTTGGCACAGAACAGACCGTCACGCTCAGGTTTAAATGTGCGATAGTTAATGGTCTCTGGTTTTTTAACTTCACCAAAGGACCACGAGCGAATCATTTCTGGAGAGGCGAGCGTAATTTTAATCGCGTCGAACTCTTCAACTTGGCTCTGGTTTTTTAATAAATTCAGTAAATCTTTCAAGGCCTTTCCTCCTGACGGAGCGGGGAGCGGGTATCTCTACGCCGCTCCTAATACGCACGCGTGTTAAACGGTTT
>JAAZJF010000015.1 GCA_012800475.1 Gammaproteobacteria bacterium | reverse complement strand
CCGTGAATACAGCACGATTGGCATTCGAACCCAGCTGCACTAAGCCGTGCAGTGGAATCACAGCAGCCGGCGTGACCAGCATGCTTAACACCGCCAGCAATAAGACACCGCCACCGATGCCCAGCGCGGCAGTCAGGCCTGAAGTGAGCGCGGCTGTTGCAATTAATGCCAACCCTGCCCACAGCGGCAGATCAGCGGGCAGTAACCATTCGAGCATCGCTTGCATACACTCTCCTCGGCCTGATCTATCAGCTCTGCACGGGGTGCAGGTTTAAAGCATTAACGATTTTCGTCGCGAAAGGCTTTATTGGCTTGAGCAAAACGTGTCGTCATACTTTGGCTCGGACCTTGACCTAAAAGGCTCACCACATAAATCGACACAGTAGCAAAAATAAAGCCTGGAATAATCTCATACAAATCAATCCCACTGTATTGCTTCCACAACACCACAGTCACAGCCCCCACCAACATGCCTGCCAGTGCACCATTGCGTGTCATGCCTTTCCAAATCACCGAGAGCAATACCACAGGTCCAAATGCTGCACCAAAACCAGCCCACGCATAAGACACCAGATCCAAGACTTTACTGTTTTGATCCGACGCCAAATAAATCGCTAGCAAAGCAATGAGCAATACCATTAAGCGGCCCACCCACACCAACTCTTTTTGTGAAGCATTTTTACGAAAAAAACCTTTATAAAAGTCTTCTGTAATAGCACTGGAGCTGACCAGTAACTGACAACTCAACGTACTCATCACTGCTGCTAATACGCCAGCTAAAATAATGCCCGCAATCCAAGGATTAAACAGCAACTTAGCCAACTCCATAAACACACGCTCACTGTTGCCATCCACGGCAGCAGCAAGTTCGGGGTGCTGTGCAAAATAGGCAATACCAAAGAAACCAACTGCCACAGCGCCGGCCAGCGTCAGAATCATCCAAGCAATACCGATACGGCGCGCATTGGGAATACTGGCGGATGATTTAGCCGCCATAAAACGCACTAAAATATGTGGCTGACCAAAGTAGCCTAAACCCCAACCCAACAGCGACACAATCGCCATAAAGGACAAACCATGGAACATATTAAACGCTGCGGGCTTCACCTGCTCGATGGTATGCAAAGCTGCGCTCATATCCCCTAATGCCAGAATGACAAAAATAGGCGTAATCAGTAACGCAAAAATCATCAAAGTGGCTTGGACTGTATCAGTCCAGCTCACCGCTAAAAAGCCACCAATAAATACATAGAGCACGGTGGCCGCTGCGCCCACCCACAAAGCGACGCCATATTCCAGACCAAAAGTACTTTCAAATAAACGTGCCGCAGCGACAACGCCAGAGGCACAATACAAGGTGAAAAAGACTAAAATAATCGCCGCAGAAATAATGCGCAAAATGCGGCTGTTATCTTCAAAACGGTGGGTAAAATAATCAGGCAAGGTTAAAGCATTGTTACTGAACTCAGTGTGCACCCGCAAACGCCCAGCAACAAACAGCCAGTTCAGCCACGCACCTGTAACTAAACCAATGGCAATCCAACTTTCTGATAAGCCAGCGACAAAAATCGCACCCGGCAAGCCCATCAACAACCAGCCGCTCATATCCGAAGCACCCGCTGACATCGCGGTGACAAAACTGCCTAAACTGCGACCACCTAAAATATAATCGGAAAAGTTCTTCGTTGAACGCCACGCCCAAACACCGATGCCCAGCATCAGCGCAATATAAACTGCAAATGTCACCAGTGTTGGTGTAGAAACGCCCATAAAACCTGTCCTCAATCATGATTAAAATAACAAAATCGCCCTTAAATACCGTTAAGGTCTTCTGCGATCCTGTGTGGATAAAAAAATAAAGGCGCAGTTTAACCTGTTCAGTCGCTTGCGGTCACCGCCAAACCCTAGCTTAAATGATCAAAGTACTGCTTTGCGACTGAGTCACACACAGCGCATTGCTCATTTACAGTGCGCTGCACAAAATTCAGGCATAAAAAAAGCCGCACAAGGCGGCTTTTTTCAACACAGTAAAATTAAATCTTACTCTGCTTTTTCTGCTAACTCTGCCTTGGCAGCAGCAACGTCTTTAATCGACAGTTTGATGCGACCACGGTTATCAACGTCCAGAACCAGCACGTCAACCATTTCACCTTCGGTCAAGATATCAGTCACTTTTTCAACGCGAGCATCGCTCAACATTGAGATGTGCACTAAGCCATCTTTACCTGGCAGAATGTTTACAAAGGCACCAAAGTCAACGATACGCTCAACTTTACCATTGTAAATCTTACCGATTTCAGCTTCTGCAGTGATGCTCAACACGCGCTCGCGTGCAGCTTCTGCTGCTTCTTTGGTTGAACCAAAGATTTTAATTGAACCGTCATCTTCGATATCAATCGATGCTTCAGTTTCTTCACAGATGGCACGGATGGTTGCACCACCTTTACCAATCACATCACGAATCTTGTCTGAATCAATCTTCATGGCAATCATGGTCGGCGCATTAGCTGACAACTCAGTGCGTGAAGTGGCGATCACTTGATTCATTTGCTCAAGAATAGTCATACGTGCAGCAAAGGCTTGAGTTAACGCCTGCTCCATGATTTCTTCTGTAACGCCTTCGATTTTAATGTCCATTTGCAGTGCAGTAACGCCGTTAGCGGTACCTGCTACTTTAAAGTCCATATCACCGAGGTGGTCTTCATCACCTAAGATATCGGTTAGAACTGCGAACTTATCGCCTTCTTTAACCATACCCATGGCAATACCAGCCACTGGCGCTTTCATTGGCACACCCGCGTCCATCAGTGCTAAAGAAGCACCGCAGACTGAAGCCATGGAGCTTGAACCGTTGGATTCAGTGATTTCAGATACAACACGGATGGTGTACGGGAAATCATCAGCATTAGGCAACATAGCAGCAATACTGCGACGTGCTAAACGACCGTGACCGATTTCACGACGACCGGTTGCGCCCATACGACCGCACTCACCCACCGAGTAAGGAGGGAAGTTGTAGTGCAGCATAAATGGATCGCGTTTTTCGCCTTCCAGGGTATCAAGGAGCTGTGCATCACGCGCAGTACCCAGAGTTGCAACCACTAGAGCCTGAGTCTCACCACGGGTGAACAAAGCAGAACCGTGAGTTTTGTCGAGCACGCCGACTTCGATTGCTAAAGGACGTACAGTGCTGGTGTCGCGACCATCAATACGTGGCTTACCGTTCACGATATTCTCACGTACGGTGCGGTACTCGATTTCACCGAATGCTTCTTTAACCGCTGCTGCAGTTGGGCCTTCGCCTTCAACTTCACTGGCTAATGCAGCAACCGCTTGCTCACGGATCTCACCGAGACGCGCATAACGGTCTTGCTTAACAATGATGGTGTAAGCATCTGAAATCGCAGCGCCAAACTGGTTACGTACAGCAGCTAGCAGTTCAGTGTTTTCTGCTTTTGGCTGCCAATCCCAACGTGGCTTGCCCACTTCTGCGGCCAGCTCTTTAATCGCCTGGATCACAACTTGGAACTCTTCGTGGGCAAATAATACTGCGCCCAACATTTGGTCTTCGCTCAGCTCATCAGCTTCTGACTCAACCATCAACACGGCGTCTTGAGTACCGGCAACGACCATGTCCAGGCAAGATGCTTCTTGCTGCTCATAGGTTGGGTTAATCAAGTAGCCCGTTTCTGGGTGGTAACCCACACGTGCACAACCGATTGGGCCGTTGAATGGAATACCAGAAATCGCCAGCGCTGCAGACGTACCAATCATGG
>JAAZJF010000084.1 GCA_012800475.1 Gammaproteobacteria bacterium | reverse complement strand
TATCCATTACAAAAACCCTCGGTGCGAGGGAGTTAGCCCAGCCAATTTGCATAACCTCTGATGGGGTGCAGTGCACCCCATCAAGTCTGTGCATTACCTAGGAAACCCCCACTTCTAAAGTGGTGGGTAGTTCATATAGTGGTGTCTTGAACTCTGTGAGAGGGCCAGTGCGCTGTATTGATATGTGCAGAGCGCTATAGATTCAGCAATAAATATGTTTTTAATATAATATGCAGCGCAATATTAAATAGACGAGGAGGCCGTGCGTGCCTATCACTGTGTGGGGGTTAGCCGTTGCGCAAGCATTACTAACCACAGGAAATATTTTACTAGTCGCAGTATCTGCTCTAATTGGTAAACAGTTAGCCAGTCATCCTGCCTTAATCACTTTACCCGTTGCCTTGCAATTTTTAGGCATGATTATGGCCACTTTGCCTGCTGCGCACTTAATGCAGAAAATGGGGCGCAAAGTGGGTTTTGTTTTAGGTAACTGCATCGGTTTATTGGGGACTTGGGTGGCGCTACAAGGTTTGCAAGCCAATAGCTTAATGCACTTTGCCAGCGGTACGTTTTTGATTGGTATGGCCATTGGTACGGCGCAGCAATACCGTTTTGCCGCCTTAGATGTCTGCTCTCTTGAGCAGCGCCCACGCGCGATCAGTATGGTGATGGCCGGTGGCATACTGGCTGCGGTGTTAGGTCCGAACTTAGCCATTTGGTCACGCCAGTGGTTTGATGGTAATCCGTTTGAAGGCGCATTTTATGGGCTGTTTCTAGTTTATATGCTGGCTTTATTATTGATTGTCAGTTTGCCTTTAGCACGACCAGTTAAAAGTGCCGTACAACAGTCTACGCGCAGTTATGCCCAGTTGTTTAAACAGCCGCTTCTGGTGGCTGCTATTGCTTCAGGTGCGATTGGTTATGCCGTGATGGTGCTGTTGATGACCGCCACGCCGATCGCGATGCAAAATGATGAGTTTCCTTTTAGTAATATTGCCTGGGTGATTCAGTGGCATGTGCTGGGTATGTATGTACCTTCATTTTTCACTGGTCATTTAATTCGCCGTTTTAGTTCACGTAGCGTGATTGTTTGGGGCTGCGCCACCTTGGCTTTGTGTGTGCTGGTGAATGTCTTAGGTCAAAGTTACTGGCATTATTGGCTAGGGTTGCTGCTTTTGGGTGTGGGTTGGAACTTCACTTTTATTGGCGCGACCCATTTGCTCACCTTTACCTATGAGCCGGCTGAGCAGGGTAAAGTCCAGGGCATTAATGAATTTATGGTCTTCACGGCAGCAGCCTTGGGCAGTTTGCTGGCTGGCGTTGGCGTCGATAAATTAGGTTGGGTGTGGCTCAACTTGGTGTCATTACCACCGATTATGCTTGTCGCATGGTGGATTTTACGCTTGGCTGATGAGCGTGCGCGTCTTCGTGAAACACGCTGATCGTCACAGAGTGAAAAGTATCAACATGCTCTAGCTTGATCAGAATGCTGCATGCGTGAAGAGTTTTAACCAGGCATGCAGCATTTAAATTTTGTGCGTATTTGCAGGCAATATATTCGCCATAAGCGATAGAGCCTGCTGGTGCGCGGCGATAGCCCATCAAGAGTGCGCATTACAACGCATCTTTTTTAAACCATCATACATAATGCGGCCTATACAACTATCTGCAGCATTTTTATGTTACAGGCAGTCATTATTATGGGGGGAGCAGTCAGGGTAGAGCTGTGTGAATAGTAAAAAGTGGCTATGCATTCAGAATAATAAATACATAGCCCAGCAGATGCATTACGGGTCGTTACGAAGGCCAGTAATAACTGTCCGGTTGCTCGCGAGCACCAAAAATAGCTTGGCCAATGCGCACAATGGTGGCTCCTTCAGCAATGGCTAATTCAAAATCGCCCGACATGCCCATGGATAGTTCAGTGAGCTGCATGCCCTCAGGGGCTTGAGCTTGTAATTCATCGCGCAATTCGCGCAATTGCACAAAGCAACCGCGCACAGCTTCGCGGTCGGTGGAGTTCATGGCTAAGGTCATTAAG
>JAAZJF010000083.1 GCA_012800475.1 Gammaproteobacteria bacterium | reverse complement strand
TTTGAGGTTGTACCTATCATTTACCGTTTAAATTGTCGCAGCCATGATGACTCTTAAGAGCAGGCGTCAGCGTTGCCAGCGCTGCTTAAGACCTGATACGCATTGTTTGTGCAGTCTTATTCCGTCTTTACCCAGTCGCACCCGAGTGTTGGTCTTACAGCACCCTGATGAAACTCAACATGCATTAAATACCGCCCGCTTTGTAGCGCTAGGCTTACAGAACTCACAATGGGTGGTAGCTGAAGTGGTGGATGATCTTGAGCAGTATGTGCAGCAGCCTGGGTATCGCGCCTGTCTATTATTTCCTGGTGAACAGGCACAAGAGTTGGTTGCTTATCAAGCGCAGGAGCAACCCTTATTGCTGGTCGTACCGGATGGCACCTGGCGCAAAGCGCGCAAAATATTACACAGCAACCCCGTGTTAGCGACATTGCCGCGCGTGACTTTACCCGCAGGGTTAAAAAGCCGTTATCGTTTACGCAAAGCACCCACGGCTGAGGCATTAGCTACGGTCGAGGCGGTGTATTACGCATTAGATATTTTAGAGCCTGAGCTGGACTTTAGCGCCTTGTTGCAGCCATTTGAGGCGCTGATTGAGGGGCAGATTCAGGCGATGGGCGCGGCTGTGTATCAGCGACATCACTTGGATTAACAGGGCAGGGTGTTACTCTGCAAGGCAGGCTATGAGCGTCGGTACAGCTGGCGCATTTTGTACATTGATTGACAGGAGGTGAGATGAATTTTCACACGCGTAAATGGGTTAAACCCGAAGACTTAAACCCCAATGGGACTTTGTTTGGCGGTAGTTTGTTGCGCTGGATTGATGAAGAAGCAGCGATCTATGCCATTGTGCAATTGGAAAATCAAAAGGTTGTGACCAAGTTGATTTCTGAGGTGAACTTCCTCAGTTCTGCTGAGCAAAGCGATATTATTGAGCTGGGTATTACGGCAACAGCTTTTGGGCGTACTTCAATCACGATGCGCTGTGTAGTGCGCAATAAAATCACGCATAAAAATATTTTAACCATTGAGCGCATGGTGTTTGTCAATATGGGGCCCGATGGTAAGCCGGCACCGCATGGCAAGACACAGATCAGTTATACGCATGAGCGGATTAATCGAGAGTTGACGCAGACAGATCAAAGCTAGTGTGTTGGATATAACTGACGCACACATTATCGTGTGCATCAGTTATGGGGTGCTGCGGGGTGTTATACGTTGAATCTAAAGTGCATCACATCGCCATCTTTCACGATGTACTCTTTACCTTCTAAACGCCATTTACCTGCTTCTTTAGCACCGGCTTCACCTTTGTATTGTACAAAGTCATCGTAAGCGATCACTTCTGCACGGATAAAGCCTTTTTCAAAGTCAGTGTGAATCGCTGCAGCGGCGCGCGGTGCATTGGCGCCCACTTTAGTGGTCCAAGCGCGGACTTCTTTAACACCTGCGGTAAAGTAAGTTTGCAGGTCAAGCAGTTGGTAGCCTGCACGGATCACGCGGTTGAGACCGGGTTCTTCGAGGCCAAGGGCTTCAAGGAACATGTCTTTTTCTTCGCCATCATCGAGTTCAGCAATTTCAGCTTCGATTTTATTGCACACAGGTACCACAGGTGCGCCTTCTTCTTCGGCAATCGCGCGCACGATATCCAGCAATGGGTTATCTTCAAAGCCATCTTCGGCCACGTTAGCGATATACATCACGGGCTTAATGGTCAGTAAGTGAAAGCTGCGAGCAGTTTGTTTTTCATCTTCGCTCCAGCTTTTCAGCAATGAGCGCGCTGGCTTGCCTTCGGTAAAGTGATTGATTAATACTTCCAGCAGTGCTTTTTGCGCTACGGCTTCTTTGTCGCCGCCTTTAGCGTTGCGTGTTACGCGTTGCAATTGCTTTTCGCAGCTGTCGAGGTCAGCGAAAATCAGCTCAAGATCAATGATTTCGATATCACGCTTAGGGTCAACAGAGTTGGACACGTGAACCACGTTCTCGTCTTCAAAGCAGCGAACGACGTGGGCAATGGCATCTGTTTCACGGATGTTGGCCAAAAACTTATTGCCTAAACCTTCGCCTTTAGAGGCGCCTTCCACGAGGCCGGCAATATCGACAAACTCCATAGTTGTCGGTAGTACGCGCTCAGGCTGTACGATCTCTGCTAACGGACCTAGACGCGGGTCTGGTACAGCAACGATGCCGGTGTTGGGCTCAATAGTGCAGAAGGGAAAGTTTTCGGCAGCAATGCCTGACTTGGTTAAGGCATTAAAGAGGGTCGACTTGCCAACGTTGGGCAAACCCACGATACCGCAGTTAAATCCCATGATGATTTCCTCGGGAGAAAAGAGTCAAGCCTTTTGGCTGTGTAGCTGCTGCATTGCGCGGGAAAAATTACCGTCAAGAAGATCAGGCACTACGCCAAGGGCGAATTCGATACTGGTGTGTGTTAAGTCTTGTTCGTTGCGTGGTGCACGGCCGAGTACATAGTTTGAAACTTGGCTGCTATGGCCTGGATGACCGATACCGATACGCAAACGATAGAAATTCTTTTGATTGGCCAGGCAAGCGATGATATCGCGCAAGCCATTGTGCCCACCGTGTCCGCCACCTAATTTGAGTTTGCATACGCCAGGCGGCATATCCAGCTCATCATGGGCCACTAGAATTTCTTCAGGTTGAATACGAAAGAAATTAGCCAGTGCGGCAACGGCTTGACCACTACGATTCATGTAGGTGGTCGGAATCAGTAAGCGTACATCACGGCCTTGATGATTGAGTTTACCGGTCAGGCCGGAGTACTTTTTATCAAAGCTTAAATGAACGCCGTGTTGAGCTGCGAGGCGCTCAACAAAAAAAGCTCCCGCGTTATGCCGGGTCTGGTCGTATTCTGGGCCTGGGTTACCTAAGCCGACGATCAGTTGAACAGCATTCACTACGGGAGCTCCTTGTCTTACAGGTTAAGCGTCGAGAAATTACTTCTCTTCTGCTTCGCCTTCAGCTGCAGCATCAGCAGGCTGATCTTGTTCTTCGTCTTCAACAACGTTGACGCGAGCTTCTTGTACGCTAGCAACGGCAATGTTGTTTTCGTGCGCTAGGGCAGTGAACTCAATACCTTTAGGTGCAACAAGGTCAGCCAAGTGAACGATTTCACCAACGTTAACATTCAGCATGTCAACTTCGATTGCATCAGGCAGATCTTGTGGTAAGCAAGTGACTTCAATCTCTGTCGCCAAGCGGAAGATATCACCACCGCCAGTTTTAGCGCCGACACATGCTTCTTCGTTGAGCAGTACAACTGGAACAAGAGTCGTCAGTTTCTGGCCAGCGATTACGCGAATAAAGTCAGCGTGTAAAACAAAGCCTTTAGCTGGGTGGCGCTGCAGGTCTTTAATTAAAACGCTTTGCTTTTTGCCATCAATGTTCAGTTGAAGAATGCTACTGAAAGCGGCATCGTTGAGTAACAATTTAGCAACTTCGCGAGTTTGCAGGCTCACTGAAACAGGTGCATCTTCGCCACCGTAAACAACAGCAGGTACTAAGTCAGCGTTACGACGTAGGCGGCGGCTCGCACCTTTCCCTAAATCGTTACGCGCTTGTGCGTTTAGTGTAAATTCGCTCATGTGTATCTCTCCAATAAAACAACAACGCCCGTCAACTTGCGACCAGTGACGAGCGGGGTTGTTGAAGCCTAAATAAAGTTAGGCGGTTGTTGATTGCGCCGTGTTCAACGGAACATTGCGCTAATCGATTCTTCGTTACTAATACGACGCACTGCTTCAGCAACCACAGGCGCAATGTCGAGTTGACGAATGCGTGTGCATGCTTGGGCAGCAGCCGATAATGGAATAGTGTTAGTGACCACAATTTCATCAAGCAGTGAGTTTTCGATATTCTCGATCGCTCGGCCAGACAAAATAGGGTGGGTGCAATACGCTAATACTTGAGATGCGCCGCGGTCTTTCAAAGCCTTAGCAGCAGTACATAACGTACCCGCTGTATCGACCATATCATCGACTAATACACAAGTTCGGCCTTCAACATCACCGATAATGTGCATGACTTCAGACTGGTTGGCTTTAGGGCGACGCTTGTCAATAATTGCAAGATCAACACCTAGAGATTTGGCGACAGCACGTGCACGTACAACACCACCGATATCCGGTGAAACAATCATCAGGTTCTCAAAGCGCTGAGCGTGGATATCATCCACTAGCACGGGAGAGCCATAAATATTGTCAACTGGGATATCAAAGAAACCTTGGATTTGGTCAGCATGCAAGTCAACCGTGAGAACACGGTCAACACCAACGCCAGATAGCATGTCAGCAACAACTTTAGCGCTGATAGCAACACGCGCTGAGCGTGGGCGACGGTCTTGACGAGCATAACCAAAATAGGGAATCACTGCAGTGATGCGCGACGCTGAAGAGCGACGGAATGCATCAATCATGACAATGAGTTCCATAAGGTTATCATTGGTGGGCGCACAAGTAGGTTGAATTAAAAAAACATCCTTACCACGTACGTTCTCATTGATTTCCGCACTGATTTCACCATCAGAAAATTTTCCGATAGAAGCATCACCAAGTGGGATATAAAGCTGCTCTGCTACACGGCGAGCGAGGTCGGGGTTTGCGTTCCCCGTAAAGATCATCATCTTCGACACGCGCAGTACCTGTTTTACTGAGGGTGGACCTGACGAAAAAAACCTTCGTAACTTCGCGATCAACGCGAAACCACGAAGGTTTCGTAATATGGCAGGGGCGGCTGGATTCGAACCAACGCATGGCAGGATCAAAACCTGCTGCCTTACCGCTTGGCGACGCCCCTATAGATTTTTATACTATAAAATCTAAAGATTAGTTTTCAGTTAAGTTTTGCAGTGTCCGGTGCAACATCGAAGTGTTTGCGCCTTGTGCTACAAAGCTCGGTAGTGACTCTGAAATCTGGGTTGCTATGTTAACAGCTTGTTGTTCGTTTGGGAAGCCCCCAAATATACAACTTCCAGTTCCAGTTAATCTTGCTTCAACATATTTGTTTAACAAGATCAAAGCGTTACGTACATCTGGATAACGCTTCTCTACTACTGCTTGGCAATCATTGTGACCGCTTTGCTTGAGAACGGTGCGTATATTAGTGAGAGGGGTGTCGCGTGTCAAGCACTTATCTGAAAATACTTTTGCGGTGCTGATTGAAACAGGCGGCACGGCCACTAAATACCAAGGTTCTGGTAATTTAACAGGCTGTAGTTTTTCACCTACCCCTTGGGCGAAGGCTGCTTTACCCATAACAAATACAGGCACATCAGCACCTAAACTGAGGCCCAGTTCAGCCAGGAATTCTAAAGAGTGGTGAGTGCCCCATAAATGATTTAAGCCCACCAGCGTTGTTGCAGCGTTAGAGCTGCCGCCGCCAATCCCGCCACCAACGGGCAGTTTTTTATCCAACCAAATATCAGCACCCAGCATTGTAGAGCTGTGGGCTTGAAGTAAGCGTGCGGCGCGCACAATAAGATTGTCGTCGTGAGCCACGCCCTCAATGGCAGTATGTAAAACAATCTGCCCATCGGTGCGAGGGTTAAAATGCAAGGTGTCGGCGTAATCTAAAAACTGAAATAAGGTTTGGAGTAAATGATAACCGTCGGCACGTTGCCCGACGATATGCAGCATTAAGTTCAGTTTGGCTGGAGCGGGCAGACTGAGTTGTGCTGTGTGAGTTGCGTCAGTTGCAGTGTTAAAAGCATGCGCTTGCATAAAACTATTGACCTAATTGCCGTGCTTGCCATTGTTTAATGACTAAGGTGATATTTAAATCAGCGCCGCTGAGTTTGATACGTTCAGGCAGTTGTAAGCCGTTTTCAGTGCGGTAGCTGAGGTATTCAATGCGCCAGTTGTCCTGCTCTAAACTTTCGAGCAGGCTGTCGCTGTTGAGTTGCACCTGGCTTTTACTGTGCGGTGCAGGCAAGCCTCGTACCCACCAGAGTAGGTGCTCAACCGGCAAGCTCCAACCTAACTGTTGTTGCATAAGTGCTTGCGCTGAGTGAGCTTGAAATGTGCCGCGATTGGCAATGTCTAAACTAACAGCACCGGGACGGCCGGTTAGGCGTGTGGAGCCTTGGCCGAGCGGACCCGATAGGCGAATATCAAAGTAATCTTGGCGTTGTAACCAAAATAAAACGGCACTACCGGAGTCCTGTGAGCTGCGGATACCTATTTTGCCGTTGATTTGCCATGCATCAAGCGGTGCAATAACTTGTTTGTGAGCTTGCCAAGAGCTTGGCTTGCCCGTGCCGGCAACCTGCTCATTTGAGGTCAAGTGGCTGCAACCACTTAGGCCGAGCAGTGCAGTCAGTAAAATAACATAAGATAAACGCATCGTTTTACGGCTCCTGCTGGGTTAAGCGTTGTATGGTTTCAAGCAGTACAGCATCTTTTGGTTGGATTTTAAGCGCTTTGTTCCAGATTTTACGCGCTTCAGAATGCTTGTTTTGCAGCCAAAGCACTTCACCTAAATGGGCTGCGACTTCGGCATCAGCAAAGCTGGCAAAGGCTTCACGTAACAAGCGTTCTGCGGTGACCAAATCACCAAGACGGTAATATACCCAACCTAAACTGTCCGTGATTGCTGCATCGTTGGGTTCAAGCTCGTGGGCTTGCTCAATGAGTTGGCGTGCTTCTTCTAAGCGATCTGTGCGGTCAGCCAGTGTGTAACCTAAAGCGTTGAGCGCCATAGCATTGTTGGGGTTGCGCTGAATAATCAGGCGTAAATCCTGCTCCAGTTGCTGTAAGTCATTACGCTTTTCAGCAATCATGGCGCGTGTGTAGAGCAAGCTTGGGTCATCGGCAAAACTATCCAAGGCTTGATTAATACGCAGCCAAGCCATTTCAACTTGGTTGTTACTCGCCAAGCTCTCGGTCTCAATTAAGTACAATTGAATCGCAAGGTTGGGGTGCTCGATACGCTGGGTGTCAAAGTGTGTTGTATCTTCGCTACGGTTTTTCTGGGTCAGCAGCAGATAAATAATGCGTTGCTGGGCAGCTAAATAGCTTTCACTGGGTTCGACCGCTTTATAAGCATCCAGAGAATTGGGTATGTCATCCAGTTCTTCCAGCACGCGCCCTAAATGAAAGTAGGCCGCATTTAGATGGCTGCCGCGCAGCAACAACTCTTCTAAATAGACTTGAGCTTCCTGCCAAGCGTTGAGATCCATATTGATCAATGCCAATGAAAAGCGTAAGTCATCGTCATTTGGTGATTGCTGTAACAGCTCTAAAAACTCAGCGCGCGCCTCTTCCAAGCGGTTAAGTTCAATGAGTAAGCGCGCATAAGTCATGCGCAGGCGCGTATCGTCAGGGTGATTTTTAAGTGCATTGCGCAGTAAAGGCAGCGCTTCTTCGGTGCGCTCAAGCTGATTTAGCAGGCGCGCTCTTAATAGCAATGTGGCGGGTACAGCATACTTTTTAGGCTGATCTTCCAATAGTGTTAAAGCTTCATTACTGCGGCCGTCTTGGCTGAGTAAAATGGCCTTACTAAACAACAGTTGTTGATTGTGCGGGTGTTTGATCAACAGGCGATCAAAGCTTTGTAGCAGTGCTTGTCGCGTTTTATCATCAGATTGCGCCGCCGTTAGCGCTAGAAAGTCAAACTGTGTGTCGCCTTGCGCTACTAAAACTTTTTCCATGTGCTGTAAAGCTTCGTCGAAACGCTGTGCTTGCGCCAGTTGAATAGCTGCATAACGTTGCGCTTCTAAGTTTTCAGGTGCAGCATGAGCCCAAATTAGTGCGCTATTGAGTGCGCGTTGCTCTTCACCTAAGAATTCAGCAATGCGAAAAGCACGCTCAGCAACGCCAGGGTCGCCGGTAATTTGCGCTTGCTCGCTGTAATGGTCGGATGCGATATCAAAGCGATCACGCTGGCCTGCAATTTCAGCAGACAATAAACTGATCAATGTTTCTGGTGTGAAATCAGCAGTGCCGTGTTCACTCACCTCAGTCTGTGTCGCTACTACAGCAGTTGAGTGATCAGTTTGTGACTGATCAGCGCCTGTAAAGGCTTGGCAACCTGATAAAATAAGGCTGATTGAAATAAGGCTAAAATATTTATTCATAAGTACAAGGCAAGACAAGTTAGAATAGCTGCATCATGACACATGCAGAGAAAACACGCGCGACACTCTGTACTGATGCTGTATTTCATCGGTGTCAGTCAGATGACTCAGAGTGCATGTGATAGTCTAAAATATATGCTTTTTCTTACACTTAGTATTGTGTTTTGTTTGGGGAGGTTGTTCTGAAGGCTTTGAAGTAGGACAATCGCCTGCTTTAAATCCCCTTTAGCGACATTGCATGGCTTTTATAGCACTTGGTATAAATCATAAAACAGCTTCTGTGGCGGTCCGCGAACGCGTGGCCTTTAGTCCAGAACAATTAGTTGAGGCATTGCGTCAGCTATGTCGAGTCGTGGGCAGTCGAGAAGCGGCAATTTTATCGACCTGTAATCGCAGTGAGTTGTACTTGGAGGTTGAGCATGCTCAACCGCACATTGTGCTTGAGTGGTTAGCGCAATATCATCAGGTACCCGTGGCAGATCTACAAGCCTGCGCCTATGTGCATCAAGACGATGGTGCGGTACAGCATATGATGCGTGTGGCCTGTGGTTTGGACTCACTCGTGTTAGGCGAGCCGCAAATTCTTGGGCAGATTAAGTCAGCCTATGCTGTGGCCCGTGAAGCGGGCACCCTTGGGCCTATTTTAGGGCGTTTGTTTCAAGCAACATTCAGCACGGCTAAAACAGTACGTACCGATACAGCGATTGGCGAAAACCCCGTTTCAGTGGCTTTTGCGGCGGTGAGTTTAGCTAAGCAGATTTTTACTGACCTGAGTCACAGCCAAGCCTTATTGGTGGGCGCCGGTGAAACCATCACCTTAGTTGCGCGCCATTTATTTGAGCAGGGCGTGAAACAAATTGTTGTAGCGAACCGTACTTTAGAGCGTGCCACGGCGTTGGCAGATGAGTTTGGTGCGCAAGCTATTTTACTTTCGGATATCCCTGATGCCTTAGTGAACAGCGATATTGTGATCAGTTCAACGGCCAGCCAGTTGCCTATTTTAGGTAAGGGCGCGGTTGAGCGGGCGTTAAAGTTGCGCAAGCATAAACCCATTTTCATGGTTGATATCGCCGTTCCGCGCGATATTGAGCCGCAAGTGGGTGAGCTCGATGACGTGTATTTATACAGTGTCGATGACTTGCATGAGGTGGTGACGGAAAACTTAAAAAGTCGCCAAGGTGCTGCTCAAGCTGCTGAAGAACTGGTAGTACGTGGTACATCGGACTTTATGCAGCGCTTGCGTGAGCTTGAGGCGGTGGATGTGTTGCGCGCTTATCGCCAGCAAGGCGAGCGCTTGCGTGATGAAGAGCTGGCGCGAGCTCAACGTGCTTTAGCCAATGGCGCA
The DNA here is from genome assembly GCA_012800475.1 of Gammaproteobacteria bacterium. Classification (GTDB taxonomy): domain Bacteria; phylum Pseudomonadota; class Gammaproteobacteria; order Pseudomonadales; family Pseudomonadaceae; genus Denitrificimonas. The sequence goes on along the minus strand of JAAZJF010000083.1, from coordinate 1,506 downwards.
TCACCTGAAGATGCTTTGGCTGCTTTAGCGCGAGGCTTAACCAATAAGCTGCTGCATGCACCCAGTGTGCAATTAAAACGTTTATCTGCAGATGGTCGGTGTGAGGCGCTGGCGGTTGCGCAGGAATTATTTGGTTTAACAACAGGTGACTCGAATTAATGAAAGCGTCGTTAGTCAATCGTTTAGACCGTCTGCAAGAACGCTATGAGGAGCTCACAGCGTTACTAGGCGATGCACAGGTGATCACAGATCAAAATAAATACCGCACCTACTCTAAAGAGTATGCGGAAGTTGAGCCTGTGGTTATGACCTTTCAAACCTGGCGCAAAACCAGCAGTGATCTTGAAGAAGCACAGGGTATGCTCAAAGACCCTGATTTAGATGTGCGCGAAATGGCCGTTGAAGAAGTGGCTGAGTGCCGCAGTGCATTAGAAGATATTGAAGCGGATTTACAGCGTTTGATGTTGCCCAAAGATCCCAATGACAGTCGCAACGTATTTCTTGAGGTGCGTGCGGGTACCGGTGGTGATGAAGCGGCTATTTTTTCGGGTGATCTGTTTCGCATGTATTTGCGTTATGCCGAGCGTCAAGGCTGGCGCGTTGAAGTGTTGTCTGAACATGGCGGCGAGCATGGCGGTTATAAAGAAGTCATTGCCCGCGTAGAAGGCGATAATGTGTACGGACGCCTCAAGTTTGAATCCGGAGCGCACCGTGTACAGCGTGTGCCGGAGACAGAATCCCAAGGCCGGGTACACACTTCAGCCTGTACCGTGGTTGTCTTGCCGGAACCCGATGAGCAGGATGCGATTGAGATTAATCCGGCTGATTTACGTGTCGATACCTACCGCGCTTCAGGTGCGGGTGGTCAGCACGTGAACAAAACGGACTCGGCGGTGCGTATCACGCACTTACCCAGTGGCATTGTGGTGGAGTGTCAAGAAGAGCGCTCGCAACATAAAAACCGTGCTCGTGCGATGGGTTGGTTGGCTGCGCGTCTAGAAGATCAGCAAAGCAGCGCCGCCGCACAAGAAATGTCGGATACACGCCGCTCTTTAGTGGGCAGTGGTGATCGCTCTGAACGCATTCGCACCTATAACTTTCCGCAAGGACGAGTGACAGATCACCGCATTAACCTCACCTTATATTCGTTAGCGGATGTCATCAGTGGCAGTTTAGAGCAGATTATTGATCCACTGTTGCTTGAGTACCAAGCCGATCAATTGGCGGCCTTAGGCGATTAATCCACATGGCGCGTATCGATCAGTTGTTGGCTCAGGCTGCACATATTGAGTCACCCACCGCGAAACTGGATGCAGAGTTGCTGCTGGCTTTCGTGCTCGATAAACCGCGCAGCTATCTATACACCTGGCCAGAAAAAGACGTCAGCACTCAGCAGGCAGTGCATTATGCCGCCTTGCTGCAGCGTCGTTTACAAGGTGAGCCTGTGGCTTATCTATTAGGGCGCCAAGGGTTTTGGACGCTCGATTTAGAAGTCGCACAGCACAC
>JAAZJF010000014.1 GCA_012800475.1 Gammaproteobacteria bacterium | reverse complement strand
TTTGTTTCAATACTGGCTTGAAACATATGTTTAATACGCGATTGCATAGGGTCAGCCCTTAATTAAAATGATGTTAGGATTCAAACGCATCCTGAATCCAGTCCAGTGTGAAAGCCTCTGTAGCGCTAGGGTGTGCAGTAATGACATCAAAGCGACACGCGTGTTCTAACCACTGTGGGGATTTGTTTAAAAAAAACTCTGCGGTCTTAATGATTTTTTCACACTTATGTTGGTCGATACTATCGAGTGCACCACCAAAGTGGCTGCTTTTACGGTAGCGGACCTCAACAAATACCAGCGTATCCTGTTCTAGCATGATCAAATCAATTTCACCAAAACGACACGACCAATTTTGCGCTATGGTCTTTAAACCTGCTTTATTGAGATAGTTTAAAGCATAGCGCTCAACGGTTTTGCCGATTGTTGGTGTTTTAGTCACGCTGGTCTTCCTTGAGTTGCTTGATACTTTTATTGCTAAATGTGGCCCAGTATAAACTGCGCTCAATCCGTTGTTCAGGGTTGAGTTTAAGCGTACCTGTTAAACCGACCGCACTGCTATTGGAGATCGCTGTCAATTGTTGTAACTGGTGTGCGAGTTGGTAAGCATCAGCGCCCATGGCGTAAAAACGACCCATGCTGCCTGAAGCTTGAGGCCAGTTATAGGTGATATGTTGACGGGTTGAATCATCAGACTCGATAAACCACGGCATTTCACTGAACTGTAAGCCGGTGAGTTCGGGATGAATGTCACCATTGCCTGAGTTGACTGCTGAGGTTGCGTAAACGGGTACATCATCTGCATATTGGAACGTCAATGCAGGCTTGATTTGACGGGCCTGTTGCGGTGAGGCAGCTAAAAACAGAAAATCAATATCTTGGCGGCGAGCAGGTTGTGCCGCGACTTTTGTGTCGAGTGCATTTTCCAGTTGTTTGGCGCGTTGCTCACTTTCACGTAATTCAAATAATTGCGCAATTTGTCCAGGCAAAGCAGCCGGACGGTCAAAGTGTTGCGTGGCAATCAGCTCGCCACCTAAGGTTTTCCAGTGTTGAGTAAAAGCGGCTAAGATGCGCTCTCCCCAAGCACTTTTAGGTACCAGTGCAGCGGCGCGGCGCATACCGTCAGCCCAAGCACGTTCAGCAGCCACTCGCGCTTCGTCTTCTGCAGCTAAACCATACTGGAAGAGTTGTTTGGGTGTGTTGTGCTCAGTATCAGCATAATTTAAAGCTAATGTTGTAATCGGCAGCTGAGAGCGGCTGGCTAATTGGCCCACCAGATTTTTCTCCCAAGGGCCCACCACTAAATCGACGCCGTCAGTGGCAGCTTGCTGGTAGAACGCATCCAATGAAGTGATATGACTGCTATCGTATACCCGCACTTTTGCTGTGGCTTCACCACTGGCTTGAGCAATATAGTGCGCGGCAAGAAACCCATTACGCAGTGCAGTCACGACGTTTTGGTTGGGGTCTTGAGAAGGCAGCAGTAAAGCAATGCTCTGCACTTGTGTCGCTTGCAGCTGTTGTAACTGCCTCAAGGAATTAGGCAGCATCTGCGCAGCAGGGTGCTGTGGGTATTGCTCCAGCCATTGGCTAATGGCTTTTTGTTGCTGCGTTAAAGAACGAGCTGATTGAGTGGTCTGCACCAAGGCAAACCAGCCATCTAAATCCGCTTCGCCGGTTTTGCTGCGCTGGGAACTGGGTAAATCGTTGAGCAACTGCCAAATAATTTCATGGTTTTCAAATGCATCCACACCTTTTAACCACGGCGCTAAATAAATACGCTCGCGTGCAGCAGCCAGTGGTTGTCCGGTTGCCTGTAATGCCTGTGCGCGTGCGAGTTGGCTGCGCACTTGCTGCTGTAGTGGCAGATCATTGAGGTGCGCAAAGCTTGCGTGACCAAGTGCCTTTAGTGCAGCCTTAGGCTGCTTGCGCGCCAAAGCTAATTCAGCCTCCAAGGTGTTCGCAAATACCTGTTGTGCGGGTGTGGCAACAGCGAAGTTCACTTTGCTCAAAATATCACGCGCCTGGAGCGCATTCTTGGCTTGCCAGGCTAAATCAGCCGCGGCTAAATAGAGACCGACTGCTTGGCTGTCACTTTTTTTACCGGCTTGTGCCAGCAGCTTATCGAGGTCTTCATATTTTGTTGGCGGTAATTGTCCCAGTGTATTACTGGGCGTGCTGGAGCATGCCACTAATAATGCCGATAGGCACAGAGTTGACAGTACGCGTAGAGGGGTTTTCATAGACAGGCAATCCAAACACAATTAAAACGAATACTTTGATTGTACCCAAGCGCGCGCATTGGTGCGATCTTGTCATACTAAATCAGGCTACAATAGGGTTTTATTTTGTATCTTCGGAGTGTTTTGTGAGCGCATCCACACCTCAGGCTAGCGAGTTGGGCACATTATATGTTGTGGCCACACCCATCGGTAATCTTGATGATATCAGCGCGCGAGCGTTACGTATTTTGGCTGAAGTGAGTTTGATCGCTGCAGAGGATACACGCCACTCCACTCGTTTATTACAGCATTTTGGTATTCGTACACCTTTAGCTGCGTGCCATGAGCATAATGAGCGCGAAGAAGGTGGGCGCTTTATTACGCGCTTGTTAGCGGGTGATGATGTGGCGCTGATTTCCGATGCCGGTACACCGCTGATCTCCGATCCGGGCTATCACTTGGTACGCCAAGCGCGTGCCGCCCAAGTGCGTGTTGTGCCGATCCCTGGAGCTTGTGCATTAATTGCGGGCTTATCTGCTGCGGGATTACCTTCTGATCGCTTTGTGTTCGAAGGTTTTTTACCGGCCAAGCAAGCCGCACGCTGCACACGACTCACAGCAGTTGAACACGATCCACGCACCTTGATTTTTTATGAAGCACCGCACCGTATCCTCGATAGCATTGCGGATATGCGTGATGTGCTGGGTGGTGAGCGTCAGGCTGTTTTAGCGCGAGAGCTGACTAAGGCGTTTGAAACCATCAAGGATTTGCCGTTGCATGAACTCTATGAGTGGGTTGCCGCAGATACCAATCAACAGCGCGGTGAATGCGTGCTGCTGATTGCAGGTTATCAAGCACCTGAGCAAGCACTGGAAGTATCCTTGGAAGCACAGCGTGTGATGCGTTTGTTAATGGCTGAGTTACCGCCTAAACGCGCGGCTGCCTTGGCTGCAGATATTACCGGTGCGCGTAAAAATACGTTGTATCAGTGGGCGTTAGACAATAAGCCGACGTAATGGCTGTTGTTCAAAGTGTACTGCAGCTAAGCCATATTTGAGCAACTGGCGAATATTGGCATGGGCTGTTGCATGAGGCGTAGCCAGTACATCAGTGTAGTGCTCACCAAAAGCCAGCAAGGCTTGTTCAGTGCTCAAGCCTTCGAGTAAAGCCAGTCCCAATATTTTACACGATCCTACGTTGCTGCCCGCAGGGTTATGCAGCCCAGCATTATCAAAAGCGCAGGGCGTATAGTGATAGTGCGCATCAATAAAAGCCAGAGTATCAGCGAACTGATGCCCTGGCTTATCTAGAACGCTTAAGAAGTCTGTCAGTGGCATAATTAAGCTGCGCGGTGCGCAGTTAAAGTAATGGACACTGATTCTGAAAAGCGCAATGCATGCGGCTTATCAATTTCAACTTCAGCGTAGCGCACTTGCTCGTGGCGCATAACGCGATCGAGTACATCTTGAGTCAGACGTTCCAGCAATGCGAAGCGGTTTTCTTCAACGTACTGAATCACTTCCTTGGTGATAGTGCGGTAGTTTAATGCATGATTAATGTCATTAATCTGCACCGCATCTTCCGCCGGATAAAATAAAGTGATGTTGATTAAGATATCTTGCTTGTTGCGAATTTCATCTTCATTGATACCAATGTAGGTGCGTAAACGCAGGTCCTTAATCCGAATCCGTGCCATGCCCGGCTCTAAACGTGCCATAAATTAATGACTCCGGATCAGCTGTAAAAATTCTTGGCGTGTGGTGCCTGAATTACGGAATGCACCCAACATGGCCGATGACGTCATGACGGAGTTTTGCTTTTCTACACCGCGCATCATCATGCACATGTGCTTGGCTTCGATGACCACTGCTACACCTGCAGCGCCGGTCACTTCTTGGACGGCATCAGCAATTTGACGTGTCAGGTTTTCTTGGATTTGTAAGCGACGGGCAAACATATCGACAATGCGCGCCACTTTAGATAAGCCCAGCACTTTACCTGTGGGGATATACGCCACGTGTGCTTTACCAATAAATGGCAGCATGTGGTGCTCGCACAATGAGTACAGCTCGATATCACGCACAATGACCATTTCATCACTTTCTGATGCAAATAGAGCGCCATTGACGATTTCTTCAAGGTTTTTCTCGTAACCGTTGCATAGGTATTGCATAGCTTTTGCGGCGCGTTTAGGTGTATCCAATAAACCTTCACGCTCAGGGTTTTCGCCAAGACCAACGAGAATTTCGTGGTAGTGTTTGCTCATATCATCACACATTGTTAGCTCTCCAGGGCGCACCTTATTTAAGGTGTCTGCCGCCATTAACGGTAAGGGTTGTGCCTGTCACATAAGGCGTATCAAGTAAGTAACGTAGGCTTTGATAAAAAACGTCAGGACCCGGTACGGTGCCTAGAACGGATTTAGCTTTAGCACGACGTTGGTAATCTTCATCGTCATCGGGTTGCAGCATAATCAGGGCTGGAGCTATGGAATTCACTTTAATGTGCGGCGCTAAACGTGCTGCAAACGATAGAGTGAGGTTGTCGAGTGCTGCCTTGCTCGCGCTGTAAGCAATGCGCTTGGCACTGCCTTTGCGGGTTACATCATCAGTGATATGAATGATATCAGCATGCGTCGCTTGCATCAGTAAAGGCGCGCAATGCGTGTTAATTAAGTAGGGCGCTAAGACATGCACATTCATCATCTGAGTGAAAGCGCTCGCATCGCTGCCGTCTTCGCTTAACCACAGTGACGCATTGTGAATAATGGCGCGCAGAGTGGGTGTTAAAGCTTTAACTTGCTTGATAAAATCCAGCACACCCTGTTCTGTAGCAAAATCTGCTTGAATACACTGCACACCCAGTTCACGCAAGTGTTGAACTTCAGGGCGCTCTTGGCGATAACTGATAATTAAAGGCTGCCCCGTTTCTAAAAAACGCTGCACACAATGCAATCCCAGTCGTTGACTGGCGCCGGTGATTAAAATCGGAGCAATATCGCTCATGGGTTCACCTTATTCTCGGTCATAAGCACAGAGGGTTTTAAATTAAGAACGCTGTGTTTGAGGAGCGTAAAGTTATACTAGAGTTCGCTTTTGTACAACCTGCAAACACTAGGTGAATAGGCTTTGTTCAAGTTTTTTGTTTTTTGTTAGCATAAAATACTGTTTATAGAGTGAAAACACTTTGATTCAGTCATTCATAAGGTGAGTGCGGCATATGACGATCCATGTAGTAATTGTATCTGGCACAGTCTTTGGTGCTGCAGAAGATGTGGCTCACCATGCTGCTGAGCTGCTAACGGATGCAGGTTTAAATGTGAGCTATAACCCGCATGCCACTTACGCACAGTTGTCAGCATTAAAGCCGGATGCACTGTTATTTGTCACCTCAACCACAGGTATGGGTGAACTGCCAGATAATTTACAGCCTATCGTTGCGGCGTTACGTGATGGCCCGCCGCAGTGGCAGGGTGTACTGGGTGGCGTGATAGGTTTAGGTGATGCCTGTTATGGCGAAGATTTTTGCGCTGGGGCACATCTGATCTGTGAGTTGTATGAAGAGTTGGGTGTGGTCCAATTGCAAGATATGTTGCCTTTGGATGCCAGTGAAACAGTTAGTCCAGAGACGGATGCACAGCCTTGGTTGACTGAGTTTGCCGACAGTTTGAAAATGGCAGTGGTGCAGTGAAAAAGCCCATCAAACACTCAAATGTGTTGCGCCCAGCGCAGTCTAAGTTGCGCAGCAAACCTAGGTTTAAACCTAAAGCTGCAGCGCTTGAACCTGCTCAGCCCCGTTTGTTGATGTTAAACAAACCTTATGATGTGCTGACGCAGTTTACCGACGAACAAGGGCGCGCCACGCTAAAAGATTATGTCGCTGTTGCGGATGTATACCCTGCAGGGCGCTTAGATCGTGACAGCGAAGGCTTGGTGCTATTAACCAACAGCGGTCGACTGCAAGCGCGCATTGCTGATCCTAAGTATAAATTAGCTAAAGTGTACTGGGTGCAAGTGGAGGGTGAGCCGCAAGCTGAACAGTTGCAGCGTTTGCGCGTAGGGGTTGAGCTTAAAGACGGCTTAACTGCACCAGCACAGGTTGAGCAGATCGATGAGCCGCAACTGTGGGAGCGCACAAAGCCGGTACGGGAGCGTAAAAGTATTCCAACAGCATGGCTGCAACTGACTATTCATGAAGGTCGCAATCGCCAAGTGAGACGTATGACTGCTGCGGTGGGTTTGCCAACCCTGCGCTTAGTACGCGTACAAATTGGCGAGTGGCGGTTGGCTGATTTAGCCAGTGGACAATGGCGTGAGTTAAGCGTGCCTGCTTTATAAGTGCTTATGACACGATGATGCACACAGTGTATGCATAGCGCGCATCATAGTGGCGCGTGAATTTGCTGCGCCTGTGGCCGCTTATGAGCAGCATAGATGTCTCGCCTTACAAGCCTTTGACGGCAATCACGACTGTTTTGATCACAAAGCCCAGTACACCCAAGCCTAAGGCAAAAAACAATACCCCTGTTCCATAGCGCCCAGCTTTAGATTTTTTTGCTAAATCCCAAACAATAAAGCCCATAAAGATGATCAACCCGCTGACTAAGACCGTAGTCATTAAGTCTTCAAATACTTCAGGTTCCATACTTTTCTCCATTTGGTTGGGCGCAATCTTGCATTGGGTGCGCACACTGGCGTTCAGTCATGCTTTAGGCACGCTGTAAAAATAACATAATTTCATTATACGGAATAAATACGTCAATGTAAGACGCTCAGTACTGTGGGTATGGCGTGTTAAATGCTGGTATAGATCAGATTTTAACCGTGCAGATGCTCCAAAGGTAGCGCAGTTGAAAGCTGCACATGATTGAGTACAAAGCTTGAACGCACGCTAGTGACACCCTCGATGCGAGTGAGTTTTTCTAGTAGAAATTTTTGGTAATGCTCCATATCTGGCACAATAACTTTGAGCTGATAATCAGCATCCATCCCCGTAATCAGGCTGCATTCAAGCACTTCTGGCCATTGGCAAATCTGGCTTTGAAAGTTCTCAAAACGCTCTGGCGTATGCCGGTCCATGCCAATCAGCACATAAGCTGTCAGGGTTAAGCCTAGTTTTTTTCGATCCAGTAATGCGACATGCTTTTTAATATATCCATCATCTTCCAACATTTTGACCCGTCGAGAGCATGGAGAAGCCGACAAACCAATACGCTCGGCTAATTCTTGATTGGATAACTGAGCGTTGTGCTGCAGTTCTTGCAGGATACGAAGGTCATAGCGGTCAAGTTTTTGCATTAAAGTGCTCGTTGTTTTGTGAGTATTGCGTTGAATGTAAACCTTAAGGCGTATTATTGCTATGTTTTTATACTTGTTAGTTTTTTATTGCTTACTTATTGGTTTTAAAGCCATATTAGCAATTAATCATTAACACGACTTCTATATACTAAATGCAAGTTCACAGCTTGTGTCATACAACGGTCTATTTTACAGCGTCTTTACCCAAGACGCTGTCGGTGAAAAACATAGCACCCCATGTTTTCCCAGCAAGCACGATAGCTTCACTAGGTTATCGATTGAGTCAGCAGCACAACTGCTGGTAAAGACCATAGAAAAAAGGAGCATCTGCAAAGAGTGCTCCTTTTTTTGTATTTGCTAATTAAAGTGCTGCTATTGAGGGTCTTCTACTCCATTGCGCTGATGAATATACTGCCAGACTCTGTGATAATCTTGATGTATGTATTTTTAGTCAGCTGAATAGAGGGCATATAATGAGTGCTTTTCATGCTTTAACACTTGCAGGGCTGGATGGTGCAGAACTGCCGTTAGCACAGTTTAAAGATCGAGTTTTACTCGTAGTTAATGTGGCGTCAGAATGCGGATTAACCCAGCAATATACTGGGCTGCAAGCACTCTATGAGCAGTATAAAGAACGTGGTCTGAGTATATTGGCTGTCCCCTGCAATCAGTTCGGCAAGCAAGAGCCGGGCGACCCTCAAGAGATTCAGGATTTTTGTACTGAGCGCTTCGGTGTGACCTTTACGCTAACTGAAAAGCTGCAAGTCAACGGTCAGGGTAATCACCCTTTGTATCGTTTGTTGGCAGGCGAGGGAGCAGAGTTTCCGGGTGAGATTACTTGGAACTTTGAGAAATTTTTGGTGGATGGTTCAGGTCGCGTGCTGGCGCGCTTTTCGCCACGTACTGAGCCTGATGATGCGCAGTTGGTGCAGGCGATAGAAGATGCTCTAGCCGCACAGGCTGCCTGAAGATCAAACTGTAGTTGTGAAAAAAGGAGGCTTAGGCCTCCTTTTTTATTGCACGGCGTAGGGTGCGTTATTTACCCAGCAAACCAAAACTTAAACGATTTAACCAGCTGCGCTTAGGCTGATCGTTATTAATGGCAGTGCGGACACTGGCTGGAATTTCTTCTGCAGCATTTTCATATTGACGAATCACGTCTTTACTCGCTTGTGTTTGCTGCGGACGTAAGTCTTCATTATTGCCAATAAAACCTAAAGTAGCTTTGCTTAACCATGAGCGATTATCGGTATCTTTCTCGCGTGGTTTAAAACGACCACTGGCCAAGCTTGGGTGCTCTGGGTAGTTCAACTGCAATGTTTCAAGGCTGGTTTGCGCTAAATCATTGAGTGCTAGATGCTGATAAGCCTCAGTCATCACGGCTAAACCATCACCTACAGCCGGTGTTTCTTGAAAGTTTTCGACGATATAGCGGCCACGGTTGAGTGCTGCAACATAGGATTGACGCTTGAGGTGGTAGTGAGCCACGTGCACTTCATAGGCTGCCAGTAGATTACGCAAATAAATCATGCGCTGTTTTGCATCAGGCGCGTAGCGGCTATTGGGGTAGCGATTGGTCAGTTGTGAAAACTCGTTGTAGGAGTCGCGTGCGGCACCTGGATCACGTTGTGACATATCTAAAGGCAAGAAGCGCGCTAATAAACCACGGTCTTGGTCAAATGAGGCCAAGCCTTTCATATAGTAAGCGTAGTCAACATTGGCATGCTGTGGGTGCAGACGAATAAAACGGTCTGCAGAGGCGCGTACGGCTTCAGGCTCAAGGTTTTTATAGTAAGCGTAAATCAGCTCCAACTGTGCCTGTTCGGCATAGCGGCCAAAAGGATAGCGTGACTCCAAGGCTTTGAGCTTGGTGATCGCGCCTGAGTAGCTTTTTTTACTCAGGTCGGTTTGGGCTTGTTCGTAGAGCGCTGTTTCACTGAGATCAGTCTCGATTTCCTTGGACGCACAGGCGCCTAACAAGGTAAAAAGAGCGATAAGTAGCAGGTGCCTTAGGTGCATGATTGAGTACGCCGTTAAACGGTCGGCTGACTTGCAGTGAGCCGTCCTGTTATAGTGAACACCCTGAATCGTGATTCAGGGCAAATTATTCTGTATTTAACCACAAGCGTGCGCTTGAAACCAAAGCCTACGCATTCTCTGTTGATGAGTATGCCAACAAATACGACTGAAACAATTCAATTATACGCCAAGGTTCCAGAGAACATGGGTGGTCAACGCTTAGATCAGGTTGCAGCTCAAGTGTTCCCCGAACATTCCCGTTCACGTTTGACTGCTTGGATTAAAGAAAAGCGCCTAACAGTTGATGGTCAAATTATACGACCACGCGATACTGTGTACAGTGGTTCAGAATTAGTGCTCACCGCTGAGCAAGAAGCACAAGGTGAATGGATCGCTCAAGATATCCCTTTGGATATTGTGTATGAAGATGAGCATCTTCTGGTCATTAACAAGCCCGCTGGCTTGGTGGTGCATCCAGCCGCAGGGCACCCCGATGGTACCTTGTTAAATGCTTTGCTGTTTCATGTGCCCAGCCTGATCGAAGTGCCGCGCGCAGGGATTGTGCATCGTTTAGATAAAGACACCACCGGTTTGATGGTCGTGGCTAAAACTTTGATTGCACACACCAGCTTAGTTGAGCAGCTACAAGCGCGCAGTGTGGGTCGCACCTATGAAGCGATTGTTATTGGTGTCATCACATCCGGTGCCACCATTGATGCGCCGATTGGGCGTCATGGTCAACAGCGTCAGCGCATGGCAGTGATTGACAGTGGTAAACCTGCGGTCAGTCATTATCGCGTGTTAGAGCGTTTTCGTTCGCACACTCATACTCGCGTGATGCTTGAAACTGGCCGCACCCACCAGATTCGTGTGCACATGACGCATGTGGGTTTTCCTTTGGTGGGTGATCCTGCCTATGGTGGACGTTTTCGAATTCCACCCGCGGTTAATCCAACCTTGCTCGAAACGCTCAAAGGCTTTCCTCGTCAAGCACTGCATGCGCGCTTCTTAGAGCTTGATCATCCAGCCACTGGGCAACGTATTAAGTGGGAAGCGCCGTTACCCGATGACTTCACTTGGTTGTTGACCTTGCTGCGTCAAGATCGAGAGGCTTTTGTTGGGTAGATTAAGTGGCTAAGTCCGTACCTTTTGATTGGCTGGTGCCCGATTGGCCGGCACCGGCGCATATACGCGCTTGTGTCACCACGTGCAGCTATGGAGAGAGTAGTGCGCCCTTTGCTGCCTT
>JAAZJF010000082.1 GCA_012800475.1 Gammaproteobacteria bacterium | reverse complement strand
AGACCAAATAGGGATCCATTAGGCGTGGCCCGCGCTGGATCCGGGTAGGTTGCTTGAGGTCGTCAGTGATGGCGATCCTAGAGGAATGACTGTTCACGACAAAACCCGGCTTATAGATCGACTCTCCCTTATTTTTCTGACTTGCATTCGCAGGTCAGTTCACCCAAGCGTCAAACCCGTGCCAACATCTAAATAAGCTGGATACAGGGTTGGCTTGCTGTGTTTTAAACCAGTCAAAAACCAAGCACTTCACTGCGTGCGACTTAAGTTCGTCAATTATAAAGGCTTTTGTGAGTTTATCGCTTGACGGTGGGTGGCTGTGATTTCTATAGTGTGCACCTGTGGCATGAAGTGGGAGAAAGTGGGTTTTTCCACATCAGTGCTGCATAATACAGGGGCACAGCTGTGTTTCGCGGATCAAGCGCTATTAACCTTGACGCTAAAGGTCGCCTTGCGATGCCAAGTCGGTATCGAGAAGAGTTGCTACAGCGTTGTGAAGGTCAATTGGTGATTACCATCGACCTCGCTGACCCGTGCCTATGTATTTATCCTTTGCCTGACTGGGAAAAAGTCGAAGAACAACTCAGCCAAATGCCTTCTTTGCGCCCACAAACACGGCAGTTAAACCGCCTTTTGATCGGTAGTGCTGTGGATTTAGAGCTCGATAACAGCGGTCGCTTATTGATACCAGCGCGGCTGCGTGAGCAGGCGGGCCTAACCAAGCAAGTGATGCTGGTTGGACAGTTGAACAAGTTTCAATTGTGGGATGAGAAAAAGTGGAATGATCTGCTGAGCGCGGATTTGGATGATATTAAAAATCCAGATCACCTTCCTGAAGAATTAATGAACCTGGTCCTATAATTATTATGAGCGAAGCGTTAAGTCACATCACCGTGCTGCTTGATGAGGCCGTGAGCGCCCTCGCAGTACAGACTGACGGTTGTTACGTCGATGGCACTTTTGGCCGCGGTGGTCACAGTCGCTTAATTCTAGAGCAATTAGGCGACAGCGGTAGCCTGCTGGGCTTTGATAAAGATCCGTTAGCCATTGCTACGGGCGTTCAGCTTGAGCAGCACACTGCGCGGTTTTCGATTGTGCAGCGCAGTTTTGCCGATATGGATAGCGAACTACAGCAGCGCCAGTTGTTTGGTCAAGTGGATGGTGTGCTACTTGATTTGGGCGTGTCTTCACCGCAGATTGACGATGGTGAGCGCGGCTTTAGCTTTATGCATGACGGTCCTTTAGATATGCGCATGAACCCGGCTGAAGGTATCAGTGCTGCCCAGTGGATTGCACAGGTCAGCGCTGAAGAAATGGCGCGTGTGTTTAAAGAGTACGGCGAAGAGCGTTTTGCCAAACGTATGGCCAATGCCGTGGTAGCTCGACGCGAGATTGAGCCCTTTACCCGTACCGCCGATTTAGCTGCCGTACTGACTGAAGCCAATCCCGCTTGGGAAAAAGGTAAAAATCCAGCCACCCGTGCTTTTCAAGGTATGCGCATTCATTTAAACAATGAATTGGGTGATCTCGAGCAAGGTCTTGAGGCCGCGATGGCTGCTTTAAAAGTGGGCGGACGTTTGGTTGTTATTAGTTTTCACTCGTTAGAAGACCGTATTGTTAAGCAGTTTATGCGTCGACTGGCCAAAGGTGAGGCGGATCAATTACCGCGACATTTGCCCATTATTCCAGAGAAGTTTGACCCCATTATCAAGCTGATCGGTAAGCCACAGTACGCCAGTGCTGCTGAGTTAAAGGCTAACCCGCGAGCGCGCAGTGCCGTCATGCGAGTGGCGGAGAAATTACGTTGAGCAAAATCTATGCAAAACCATTACCGCGCTTAAGCGGTATTTTGCTGTTTTTGTTTATTGCTAATGTGGTCTCGGCCGTCTCGGTGTCGTATTCGGCGCACAACAGCCGTAAGTATTTAAATGAGCTGTTTGAGGCCACGCAAGTGCGCGATCGCACGCAAGCTGAGTGGGGGCGTTTTGTTTTAGAGCAAAGCACCTGGACAGCACATAACCGCATTGAGACTTTAGCCATACAGCAGTTGGGTATGCATATACCCGAACCTGCAGCCATCAGGATGGTGAGCCCATGAAAATCATGCCAGAGCTGGAGTTTCGCGGACGATTCATGTTGATCCTGGGTTTTTTATTGTTTTTTGCTTGTGCTATTGCAGCGCGCATTGTGTATTTGCATGTGTTTCATCATGAGTTTTTAGCGATGCAAGGTGATGCACGCGCCATGCGTCATATTCCGATTCCTGCGCACCGTGGTGTGATTACGGATCGCAATGGTGAGCCTTTAGCGGTCAGTACGCCGGTGATGACTTTATGGGCCAATCCTAAAGAATTGATGAAAGATAAAGCGCGCTGGGCTGAGCTGGCTGGCGCACTGGAGTTAAAGCCAGCAGAGTTGGCGCAAAAAATTGAAACCAATGCTGGGCGTGAGTTTATGTATCTGGCTCGGCGTTTAACACCTGAGCATGGACAAAAGGTGCTTGATCGTAAAATTGCCGGTGTTTACAGCCGTGAAGAGTTTCAGCGTTTTTACCCTGCGGGTGAAGTGGCTGCGCAGTTGGTGGGTTTCACCAATATTGATGACCGTGGCCAAGAAGGCATTGAGCTGGCTTTTGATCAGTGGCTGACCGGTGTGCCGGGTAAACGTCAGGTGATTAAAGATCGTCGCGGTGACTTGATTCGTGATTTGCAAGTTAAAGAAAACGCCAAACCAGGTAAAGAATTGGCTTTGTCCATTGATCTGCGTTTGCAGTATTTAGCTCACCGTGAATTGCGCAACACCATTCTAGAGTTTGAAGCCAAAGCAGGCTCGTTAGTGATGATAGATGTGCGCACCGGTGAGATTTTAGCCATGGTCAATCATCCCACCTACAACCCCAACAATCGCCGCTCTTTAGATCCGCAAGCCACGCGTAATCGCGCTTTGATTGATGTGTTTGAGCCAGGTTCTACGGTGAAGCCTTTCTCAATTGCGGCCGCAATAGGGACGGGGCGCTGGCAGCCTGAATCAAAAGTGGATACCGGTAATGGTCAAATGCGTATTGGACGCTACACCATTCGAGATGTATCGCGTGGCGGTAATCTCAATTTGACCGAAGTATTAATGAAGTCCAGTAACGTCGCTATCAGTAAAATCGCTTTGGATATTGGTGCACAACCGGTGTATGACGTGATGCAAGGCGTGGGCTTTGGTGCGGATACAGGTTTGGGCTTTCCCGGTGAGCGTGTGGGGCAACTGCCGATGCATCGCAAGTGGGGTCAAGCCGAAACAGCCACTCTAGCTTATGGCTATGGCGTTTCAGTCACCGCTGTGCAACTGGCGCATGCCTACGCGGTGCTGGGTAATCAGGGGCGCAATATGCCGCTGTCGTTACTGCGCCGTGATCGCGACGCTGAACAAGGTACGCAAGTGATTGATCCGAAAATCTCCCGTGATGTGATGAAGATGTTGCAAGCCGTGGTCGAAGAAAATGGCGGCGGCGGTGCACGCGCTAAAGTTGTTGGTTATCACGTGGGTGGTAAAAGTGGTACCGCGAAGAAACTGGCTACCGGCGGTGGTTATACTAAAAACTCCTACCGTTCATTATTTTCCGGTGTGGGGCCTGTGGATAACCCGCGGGTGGCGACTGTGGTCGTGATTGATGAGCCCAGTAAGGGCGGTTATTACGGTGGTTTAGTCGCAGCGCCCGTGTTTGGACGTGTGATGGCCGGAGCATTACGCATATTAAATGTGCGTCCAGATAATTTACCAACCCAAACGCAAACAGCGGTGGTTGGCTCTGCACAAGGAGGGCGTGGCTAATGGCAGTGCCTCTAAACCAATTGTTTTCTCAGGCACCCAGTGCCACGCTGATTCGTGAGCTCACCCTGGACAGTCGCAAAGTGCGCCCAGGTGATTTGTTTCTAGCCGTTGACGGTAGTCAGCAAGATGGCCGTGCTTATATTGGCGATGCCATTGCCCGCGGTGCTGCAGCCGT
>JAAZJF010000013.1 GCA_012800475.1 Gammaproteobacteria bacterium | reverse complement strand
TTATCAGCCTGTTTAGCGCGTTTTTTGGCAGAAGGGCTGTTGGCCACGTCGTACTCCTCGAAAACTTTTAGTTGAATGTATCAAAATAGGCCGCGAATCATGCAGCCAAATGAATAGTTTGTCAAGTTACCGCTGATATAATAAATAAATTTATGCTGTATAGCTGATAAATTGACTCATGCATTAAATTGCAATTGCTAAGTATACGCAGGCGAAATACAGAATGCATGCTTTCTCTGCAATCTTTATAGCATCCCCTTGGGCAAGCGACTAAACTTATGCGCTTAATTTGGAAGAGTACGCTATGAGTAAGGCTGCTGAGACACCCACACAACTTAAATCATCCAGTCTGCTGCGCTCCAGTGCCGTGGTCAGTGTGATGACGATGCTGTCGCGTATTTTAGGTATGGTGCGCGACATGGTGGTGGCCAGCTATTTTGGCTCAGGCGCTTCAGCCGATGCGTTTTTTGTGGCCTTTAAGATTCCTAATTTCTTACGTCGCTTGTTTGCTGAAGGTGCGTTTGCTCAAGCTTTTGTGCCGGTGCTGTCGGAGTATCGAGAAAAGCGCTCGTTTGCTGAAGTCAAACAGCTCGTGGATCGCACTGCAGGTATGTTGGGCTTGATTCTCACGGCGCTCACAGCGCTGGGCGTGGTGATGTCGCCTTACTTGATTATGCTGTTTGCGCCTGGTTTTCATGATGAGCCCAGTAAAATGCAGTTGGCGGGTGAGTTGCTGCGTATTACTTTTCCCTATTTATTACTGATTTCATTAACCGCTTTTTGCGGCGGTATTTTAAACAGTTATGGTCGTTTTGCTGTTCCCGCGTTTACGCCGGTGCTGTTGAACGTGTCCATGATTGCGTCCACGGTCTTTCTCACGCCGTTTTTTGCTGAGCCTGTGATGGCTTTAGCCTGGGGCGTATTTATCGCAGGCGTGGCGCAATTACTCTTTCAAATGCCATTTCTGTGGAAGATGCGTTTGTTGCCGCGTCCACGTGTAGTGGCGAACGATCCAGGCGTTAAGCGTATTATGCTGCTGATGCTGCCGGCATTATTTGGCGTGTCGGTCAGTCAAATTAATCTACTGCTCGATACCGTGCTGGCATCCTTCTTACAAACGGGCAGTGTGTCATGGTTGTATTACGCTGACCGCTTGTCGGAATTGCCTTTAGGCGCGTTCGGTATTGCGGTTGGCACCGTTATTTTGCCTGCTTTATCGCGTCATCATTCAACGGCGAAGCCCGAAGAGTTTTCCGCGACCATCGATTGGGCTTTGCGCATGGTATTGTTAGTTGGCGTGCCGGCTGCGCTGGCTTTAGCTATATTAGCTGAGCCATTAATTGCGACTTTGTTTTTATATGGTGCAATGACTGCACATGATGTCACGCAAGCCGCTGCAGCATTACAGGCTTATGCTTTGGGCGTGCTGACGTTTATGTTGATTAAAGTGTTGGCCCCTGGGTTTTTTGCGCGCCAAGATTTAAAAACACCGGTGCGCATTGCCATTATATGTATGGTGGTCAATATGGTGTTGAACTTAATCCTGATTTGGCCATTGCAGCATGTGGGCTTGGCTTTGGCGACGTCTTTGGCGAGTATGCTCAACACCGGATTGCTGTTGCGCGGACTGTATCGAGCAGGGGTGTATACTCCAGCGCCGGGTTGGGCCTTGTTTATGACGCGCTTAATATTAGCGTGCGCAGCGATGATCGCTTTGGTGCTGTGGTTAAATGAGCCGAGCAGTCAGTGGTTCGCTTGGGATTGGCAACAACGTGTTTGGAAAGTGACGCTATTGGTGTGTGGTGGTATGGCGGTATTTGCCGGCACTTTATTCGCCAGCGGGATTAGAATGCGTCATCTGCGTCGTTAAACGGGCTAAAGGTGCGTCAAGGCCTTGGCTATGGGTATAATCAGAGTCTTTTCTAGCTAGATATTAAATATGCAGTTGGTTCGCGGTTTGCACAATGTACGCCCAGCACATCATGGGTGCGTTGCCACAATTGGAAATTTTGATGGTGTTCATCTTGGCCACCAAGCTATTTTAACGCGCCTGCGCAACAGTGCTGCGCGTTTAAATGTACCCAGTTGTGTGATTGTTTTTGAGCCGCAACCGCGGGAGTTTTTTAATCCTGAGACGGCGCCTGTGCGCTTGACGCGGCTGCGCGATAAGCTGCTGCTGTTTCGCGAGGCAGGCATTGATCAAGTGCTATGCATTGCGTTTAACAAGCGTTTTCGCCAACTCAGCGCGGCCGAGTTTGTGCAAAAAGTCTTAGTTGAATCGCTGGGCATTAAGCATTTACAGGTCGGAGATGACTTTCGCTTTGGCTGCGATCGCGCTGGAGACTTTGCTTTTTTGCAAGAGGCAGGGCAGCGTTGTGGTTTCAGTGTCGAGCCCACTGCGACGGTGGAAATTGATAGTGAGCGTGTGAGTAGCACACGCGTGCGAGCGGCTTTAGCTGCAGCAGAGTTTCCACTGGCGCGCCGTTTGCTGGGGCGTCCTTATCAGATTGATGGGCGCGTGATGCACGGTAAAAAGCTGGGTCGTACACTGAATGCGCCCACAGCTAACGTACAGCTCAACCGTCACCGCGCCCCTTTACATGGGGTGTATTTGGTGTCGGCGCAACTGCGCAACGGGCGACATGTGCCTGGAGTTGCTAATATAGGCACGCGCCCAACCGTGGATAGCGAGCAAAAAGCACACTTAGAAGTGCATTTATTGAATTTTTCTGGCGATTTATATGGCCAGCACCTTGCTGTTACTTTTTTGAAAAAAATACGTAACGAGCAGCGTTTTGAATCATTGCCTCAACTACAAGAGGCGATTGCCGCCGATATCGCGCAGGCAAACATACTTTGGCAGCATTTTCACACCCTTTAATGAGTGACTTGGAACCAACATGACCGACTATAAAGCGACGCTTAACCTGCCTAAAACGGCATTTCCGATGAAGGCAGGCCTCCCCAACCGTGAGCCAAAGATGTTGGAACACTGGGATAGCATTAACCTATATCAGAGAATGCGCCAGATTGGCGAAGGTCGGCCGCGTTTTATTTTGCATGACGGCCCTCCGTATGCAAATGGTAATATTCACATTGGTCATGCGGTGAATAAAGTCATTAAAGATATGATTGTGCGCAGTAAAACCTTGGCGGGTTTTGATGCGCCGTATGTGCCGGGTTGGGACTGTCACGGTCTGCCGATCGAGCATAAAGTTGAAGTGACACACGGTAAAAATTTACCTGCAGATAAAGTGCGTGAGCTGTGCCGCACCTACGCTGGCGAGCAAGTTGAAGGCCAGAAAGCCGAGTTTATTCGCTTAGGTGTCGTTGGCGATTGGGATAATCCGTACAAAACCATGGATTTTGCCAACGAAGCCGGTGAAGTGCGTGCTTTGGCAAAAATGGTTGAAGGCGGTTTTGTCTTTAAAGGTCTAAAGCCGGTGAACTGGTGCTTTGACTGTGGTTCAGCTTTGGCTGAAGCTGAAGTTGAATACCAAGACAAACGCTCAGAAGCTATTGATGTGGGCTTTAATAGTGCCGATTTAGTGAAGCTGGCCCAAGCATTTGCGCTTGAGGCAATCACTAAAAACGTACAAATTGTGATTTGGACGACTACACCTTGGACCATCCCAGGCAACCAAGCCTTGAACGTGCACCCAGAAGCGGTTTACGCGTTGGTGGATGTGGGCGACAAGATGCTGTTGTTAGCTGACACCTTGGTAGAAGAGTGTCTTGCGCGTTACGGCCTTGAAGGTGAAGTAATTGCGCGCACTAACGGTCAAGCTTTAGAGTTTTTAGAGTTTCATCACCCGTTCTACGAGCGTGTCGCGCCAGTGTACTTAGCAGACTATGTTGAGCTGGATTCAGGGACAGGTATTGTTCACTCTGCACCTGCCTATGGTGAAGATGACTTCTACACCTGCAAAGCTTACGGCATGAGCAATGATGACATCATCAGCCCAGTGCAAAGTAACGGTGTGTACGTGGCGGATTTGCCATTTTTTGGTGGCCAGTTTATCTGGAAGGCCAACGCCAATATCGTTGAGAAGCTTGCAGAAGTGGGTGCGTTACTTAAGCATCACACCATTGAACACAGCTATATGCACTGCTGGCGCCATAAAACCCCGCTGATTTATCGCGCGACCGCACAGTGGTTTGTCGGCATGGACAAACAGCCAGAGCAGGGCCAGCCACTGCGTGAGCGTGCTTTGCAGGCGATTGAAGAAACAGAGTTTACGCCGGCCTGGGGGAAAGCGCGTTTGCACAATATGATCGCTGGTCGTCCAGATTGGTGTATTTCCCGTCAGCGTCACTGGGGTGTACCGATTCCGTTCTTCTTACATAAAGCGACGGGCGAGCTGCATCCGCGTACGGTTGAGTTGATGGAAGAGGTCGCGCAGCGCATTGAGCAAGAAGGCATTGAAGCCTGGTTTAAGCTCGATGCGGCTGAGTTGCTCGGCGCAGAAGCGGCCGACTACGATAAAGTCACGGATACGCTGGATGTGTGGTTTGACTCAGGTACCACGCACTGGCACGTGTTGCGCGGCTCGCACCCCTTAGGGCATGAGCAAGGTCCGCGTGCAGACTTGTACCTTGAAGGTTCAGATCAGCACCGTGGCTGGTTCCACTCGTCCTTGCTGACCGGTTGTGCGATTGATGGTCATGCACCGTATCG
>JAAZJF010000081.1 GCA_012800475.1 Gammaproteobacteria bacterium | reverse complement strand
TGATGCCGGCAATTTTTGCAGCTTGCTCAACACACTGCATAAAAGGCTCAGGGCCACAGACAAAGACTTCTGGGTTGTCCAAACCTTCAGCAAACTGGGCTAAATGCGCTGGTGATGTATGCCCCTGCACAGAATCCAACCAGTGAATAATCTGCAAGCGCTCAGGGTGCTGCACAGCGAGTTCACGCAGCAAACTTTTGAAAATAACCGAACTCTCGTCGCGGTTGGCGTAGACAAAACGCACTCGCCCCTGCCCCTGACTTAAAGCCGAGCGCAGAATCGATAGCACAGGTGTCACACCACTACCGCCGGCAAATAACAGGAAGTTCGCATCCAGATTTTTCGGTACAAACACGCCAGCGGGCTTTAACACTTCTAAGGTATCGCCGGCTTTAATGTTATCGCACAGCCAGTTTGAACCACGGCCATCTGTCACACGTTTAACAGTGACACGCAGGTTCTCATTTTCATAAGGCGAGCTGGATAATGAATAGCAGCGTGGCAACCAATCATCCTGCCACGGTGTACGCAAGGTTAAAAACTGACCCGGGCGGTATTTAAAATCCGCCTTTAATTCCTCAGGGATATCAAACTCAAATGAGCAGGCATCATGGGTTTCCTGTATGACCGAAGCCACACGCAGCTTATGGTAACTGGGTAGACTCATAATTAAATACTCATTACAAATTGGCCACTGTCAATGCGCAACTCAATGCCATTAACCGCACGCGCTTCATCTGAAGCTAAATACAACACACCGTTGGCCACATCTTCAGGCAGACAGGCACGGTTCATCGGATCTTTATCAATGGTTAACATCTCTGGATCAACGCCCTTAGGATAAGTTGCTCGCGTCATCGCGGTTAAAATACCGTCCGGATGCACTGAGTTACAGCGAATACGGTAACGCTTTAAACGACAATCAGCAGCAACAGCGCGCGTTAATGCAGCCACAGCACCTTTACTGGCGCTGTACGCAACATAATCTTCCTTGCCCGCTAGGGCCGCGATGGACGACATATTGACAATCGCACCACCTTGTTTTTTCATCACAGCAATGGCTGCTTGGCAGCCGAGAAAAACACTGTCGGCATTGACTGTCAACAGGCGCTTCCAGTCTTCATAACGCGTTTGCTCAATATCACCGGCCAATAAAATCCCAGCGTTATTGACCAGAATATCCAGCTGATCGAACTGCTCAATCGTGCCATCCACCACACGCTGCCAACCCTGTGGGTCAGTCACATCATGCTGGACAAAAGTCGCGCCGATTTCTTCAGCGATACGCGTGCCGTCTGTTTCATTCAGATCTGTCATCACCACGTGCGCGCCTTGACGCACAAATAAGCGCGCAACGGCTTCACCGACACCACTGGCCGCACCCGTGACAATAGCAACTTTCCCCGACAGTCTTTTACTCATGCTGTTTTCCTTATTTTTGTGCAGCTGCATCCAAAGCGGCAAGATAACCAAAGGTCATGGCTGGGCCCAATGTACCACCGGCACCTGGATAGGTTGTGCCCATCACTGACGCTGAAGTATTACCAATGGCATACAAACCTGGAATCACTTGACCGTCTGGCTTGACAACTTGTGCATGCTTGTTGGTCAGCAAACCACCTTTAGTACCAATATCACCGCCTTGAATCGGCATCGCGTAATACGGGCCTTTAGTAATCGGTGCTAAGCACGGGTTGGGGGTAATATTGCTGTCGCCGTAATAGCGATCAAACACGTTACCACCACGACCAAAGTCTTCATCCACACCTGTTTCTGAGTAGTGGTTGATTTTCTTCACTGTCTCTTGCAAGCCTGCGACATCGACACCAATTTTTTGCGCCAACTCATCTAAAGTGTCTGCTTTATAATACAACGCATTGAGCCACTCTTTACGCAAACGCGCGTCCGGCATAATCTGCCCTGGCATCAATGGACCCATGGCATAGTTAAAGCGGAACTTCGCGTCAAACACCACCCAGCTTGGGAATGTTTTGCCCTGACTGACTTTATTATCAGCATGCATCGAGGTCACAAACTCAAGATAAGGCGCAGCTTCGTTGACAAAACGCTTGCCTAAACCATTGACCACAATCGCCCCTGGAAACGCACGCTCAGCAAACACACCGCGCGCCTTAGTTTCACCTGGCACTAAAAACGAGGGTGTCCACCATGCCCAATCCAATAAAGCAGTGGCTGCACCAATTTTCTGACCGGCTTCTAAAGCCGCACCTGTGTTCGCGCCTTCAGGTGTCGTACTCCACTCAACCTTATTAGGCTGGGGTAAATATTTTTCACGTAGAGCCGCATTTTGCTCAAAACCACCCGAGGCTAAGACCACGCCTTTTGTGGCACGAATACGTTGTTGTTGACCATCGCGCTCAACCACAATACCGCTGACACGACCGTCTTCTTCGATCAACTCAACAAAGTTGGTATTCAACCAAACCGGCACGCCTCTATCAATCAATGAGGCACGCAAACTTGCGATTAACGCATTACCTAATGCAGTGCGACGGTCACGCTTCTCACCGGTCTTTTTGCGCCACATAAAGTCAAGTTTGTAGCGCAGCATCATCCAGATAATCATGAGGCGCCAACCGCGAGATTTGGACATCGCCACATGCGCTTGACGGGCTGTCCACGACATCTTGCCCATTAGCAAGTTACCGCGTGAGGCTTCACGTAGATTGGGCAACTCATCTTTGAGCGAAGTCAGATCAAATAATTCTGGGTCTAAACTGCGACCGCCCGGCAAAGATCCTTCAAGATGCGGGTAATAGTCAGGGTACTTTTCTGCTACGGCATAACGTACACGCGAGTTATCTTCGAGCCACTTGACCATCTCAGCCGCTTTTTCGATGTAGGTGCGCACACGCGGCTCATCGATATCATCGCCAATGGCATTTTTCATATAGGTCCAAGCTTTCTCTGGACTGTCATGACCACCCTTGGCTTTAAAGTAGTGGTTGCAAGGTATCCAAATACCACCACCTGAGAGTGCCGACGTACCGCCGTATTTATCAGTTTTTTCTACCACCAACACCCGCAAGCCTTTGGCCGCAGCTGTGACTGCAGAAGTTAAAGCACCTGCACCTGAACCCACGACAACCAGATCGTAATCTGTATTGAATTCACTTTTACCAGTCATGTTACACACCCACCTTAATCAAAATTTGAAAGCAAAAAACCGTCGCGCTACTTAGAGTGCGCGACGGAAACACTTTTAAACATAAGGATCAGGGTTAGGTAAGCCTAGCTGAACTGTTCCGTAGGCCCGTGCGTAAGCAGCCATATTGTTAGCAATATGCCCACGCGCCTGGTGAATATCGCGGAAAATACGCTCGACTGGGTTTGTTTTGTACAGACCCGATGCCGCCATCGCCTTCA
>JAAZJF010000012.1 GCA_012800475.1 Gammaproteobacteria bacterium | reverse complement strand
GGAAAATAATATCTAAATCAGCTGGACATGATAGCCACGCATTAGCGCGCAACTCGTCTTCGATTTGCCCTGCACCCCAACCGGCGTGGCCCAAAGCAATTAAGCTGTGTTCTGGACCCTCACCTGTACTGATCGCCTGCAGTGCATCTTGTGATGCGGTGAGGGACAGATGGGGAAACACCGTGGTGCCTTTGTATTGCGGACCATGATTGTGCAACACAAAACCCAGTTCAGTTTGCACCGGACCGCCACTAAAAATATCGTGATTGTGGCTGTGTTCAATCATGCTGTTTTCTGGCTGTAATTGCTCCAGCACATCAGTCAAGGTCAAACCACTGGTGCGGTTGATAATTAAACCTAAAGCACCATCGGGGTCGTGAGCTAATAAATACACCACGGACTCAGCAAAAGCTGGGTCTGACATGGTTGGCATGGCAATTAAAAAATGCCCCGCCAAAGAAGTGAAATCAGAAGTCATAGTCTGTATTGATCCTCAGTAATAAGCGAGAAAGAGGCTGCTCAAGAGGAGCGTATTGATTATCGCAGATTATTGACTTGAAAGACGATCGCCGCGCTCAAAACGCCACGTACGGATGATCTCAACTTGGTCATAACTTGCGGCCAGTTCCCCAGTAAAAGCAGCAAAAGGCGCTGAAAAACGGACAATATTCAGTGCTGCTTTATCTAAGACAGGGTGCCCAGATGACTCTAAAACGCGCATGCGCTCTAAGGTGCCGTCACTTTTTATAATCACCAAAACGCGCAAACTGCCGTAAATACCTTGTTGACGTGCTTCTTCGGGGTAGTTGAGGTTGCCGACGCGCTCCACTTTTTTACGCCAGCCATCACGGTACCACGCACTGATATCACGCTTAGTGGCGGCGGTATTTTGTCGGCTGACACGTGGGCGTTTAGCGTACTGTTGTTGTTCAAAGGCTAGTTCAGCTTCGAGGCTGGCAATATCAGCTGACAGTTGATTGCGATCAATCACTGGGGCTTTGCGTGTGGCTTGTGGTTTCACTGGTGTGGTGGGTGCGCTCACAACTTTGTGTTTTTTGGGCGCTGTGGTGCTGATCACTTTTTTTACATCGGGTTGTACCGGTGTGGGCTCGACCGCACTTTCCACCTGGACTTTTTTAACTTTGGTGTCTTGGAATTGCGCTTTTTCTGTTGTTTTAGGGATGACCGCATCATCCAAGGTCCCGCTGCCTTGCTGGTTATCTTGTGCAATAAAATCAGCGTCCTGTGGTGCTTTTTCACTACTAAAGGTCGTGAGTGTGACATCCAAGCTTTTACTTAATGCCGGACGCTCATTCACCGTGAAAGTGACGCCAAAAATAATCAGTAGATGCACCAATGCCGCAATCAGCAGCAGTGCTCCTAAAGGGTTGCGCGGTGCTGGGGTGGGTTGCAGTGCAGCACTGATGTGGGCAGCAGATTTTTTCATAAGTGTATCAATGGTATCGGCGACGACGGCAGTCTGCCGAGAAGTTACAGTAAAGTCTATGAGTCAGCGTATCTAGGCGCATGGTGCGCTCTAGACACGCTGCACAGCTTAATGGCGCTCTGCGAGTTTGACCGCAATGGCATCCATTAATTGATCACCGATTTTGGTGTCATACGTATCATCAATTTCACGGATACAGGTGGGGCTGGTGACGTTAATTTCAGTTAAATGCTCACCAATCACGTCCAAGCCGACAAATAACAGACCGCGCTTGCGTAACTCTGGACCAATTTGCGCTGCAATCCAGCGGTCTTTTTCCGTCAAAGGTTGCGCAACACCACGACCACCTGCCGCGAGGTTACCGCGTGTTTCACCGACTGCTGGAATACGTGCAAGACTGTAAGGTACTGGCTCACCATCAATCATTAAAATGCGCTTATCACCGTCTTTAATTGCAGGTAAGTATTTCTGCGCCATGATTTGCTGCGTGCCGTGTGCTGTTAGAGTTTCTAAAATAACCGACAGGTTAGGATCGCCTTTCATATGACGGAAAATAGATGAGCCGCCCATGCCATCTAAAGGCTTGAGAATCACATCACCATGCTCTTCGGCAAACTCACGCAGTACATCCGCGCGACGGCTGACCACTGTGGCCGGTGTGCATTGTGGGAAGAGGGTGGCAAACAGCTTTTCGTTACAATCACGTAAACTTTGTGCACGGTTGACCACTAAAGTGCCTGCCGTTTCGGCTTGCTCAAGCAAATAAGTGCTGTATAAAAACTCATTATCAAAGGGCGGGTCTTTACGCATTAAAATAACGTTTAGATGACCCAGAGGCTCATCAATTTCTTCGCCCAACTCAAACCAGTGCTCAGGGTTATTAAAGACCTGTAAAGGACGCATCCGCGCGCGCGCTTCACCCGCGTGTTGGTATAAATCCTGTTGTTCCATATAAAATAACGGCCAACCGCGTGCTTGTGCAGACAATAGCATGGCTAGGGAGCTGTCTTTTTTGAATGAAATACGATCAATAGGATCCATGACAATCCCAAGGCGAACTTGCATGATAGAGTCTCCAAGAAAATTAATGGGCCAATAATGCACCCAAGTGCAGCGCAATAACAGAGTTAGATTGACTGACTGTGACGCTGTGAGAGTATGGCGTCTACAGCAGGTGCACATCCTATCATTATTTATTCTCGAGGAAATTATGGCTCGCATTTTGATTGTGGATGACTCGCCAGCAGAAATGCATAAACTGGTGCTGATTTTAGAGAAAAATGGTTATCAGGTGTTAAAAGCAGAGAACGGCGCCGATGGTGTGGCTTTAGCTAAACAAGAACAGCCCGATGCTGTGGTGATGGATATTGTGATGCCCGGCTTAAATGGCTTTCAGGCCACCCGTCAATTGACCAAGATTCCTGAAACAGCACATATTCCGGTGATTATTGTCACCAGTAAAGATCAGGAAAGCGATCGGCTGTGGGGAGAGCGTCAAGGTGCAAAAGCCTATTTAATCAAGCCCACCGATGAGCAAACTTTAGTGCAAACCTTGGCGCAGCTACTCGCCAAGCCATAGTGCAAGCTGCTATAAAAGTGTGTGGGTCAACGAAACGCGTGCAGCATAAGCTGCAGCAACAGTCACGATCAAAGCCGATACTGCAGTAGCAGCGGTTGAGTTTAATGCATGCATGCGTAGGTTTTTAGCATGCAATGCACGGCCAATAGGGATGTTGAATAACAATGCAAACGCGTGATAAAAACACCGCACCAAAACGACTGGCATCTGAACAACGCGGCATGGACCCTGTGGATACTGTCTTTACCGCGGAGCTGGACAGCGTCACTTTGGCTGTCTTTGTGGAAGAAGCCCAAGATATTTTAGCCAGTTCACGTCAGTTGTTGGAGCAGTTGGTTTTAGCACCCCATAATAAAGCGACTATTTTAGCGCTGCAGTACGATCTTGAGATGCTAGCCGGTGGTGCTGAACTGATTCAGCTGCAAGCCATTGTGACTCTAGCTAACGAGTTGGAGTGGTTATATGCAGGTTTACTGGACGTGCGCTACAGCTGCAATGAGGCTTTGGTCAGTTTACTGTTTCGCAGCTACGATGGCTTAGAGCTGCTGTTGACTCAACTGCAGTCCGACGTGGCGCTAACGTCCATTGAAGACATAATATTTCGTTTGCGTACCTATCGTGCGGCACAAGCCGAAATATTTTTGCAGCGTACCACGGACGACGATACAGCGGCATCGGCTTCGCAGCGGCCGAACTATAGCGCTCTGAGCCCCGGCCAAACCTACTTGAGTGTGCGCGCTCCGGAATTGATCGCCGTCTTTCTTGAAGAAGGCTTCGATATTATTAACAATGCCACCAGCGCTTTATTAAGTTGGATGGCGCAGCCTGATGCGCCTATAGAATTGGAGCGTTTACAGCGTTATTTACACACCCTAAAAGGTAATGCACGCATGGTGCAGATTACGCCCATGGGTGACTTAGCGCATAAACTTGAATTTTTATATGAAGATTTAAGAACGGGTTTATTTCAAGCCGATCAGTCTGTTTTAGAGTTGCTGTGTGAGTGTCATGACACCTTAGTCACGATGCTTGAAGCGGTGCGTGATGAAATTGTGTTGCCTGATGCCCAGCATTTAATTGAGCGTATTCAATATTTGCGCGCTGAACAGATTCAGCTCAATCCCTTAACCTCTGCGCTGCATATGCGTACTGAAGCTTCGAGTCTACCCGAGCAGGCTACAACGCAATTACTGTTAGACAAAGCTCAGCAAGCTGAGTCGCGCGCTCATCTGCAACGCTTTTCTTCAGACTCTGTGCGCGTGCCGGCGCACGTGTTGGAAGAGTTATTGCAATTGGCCGATCAAACAGCCGTATTTCGCCAGCATATCTATCAGCATGTGGATGATTTTGGTTATCTACTCAAGGATATGAGCGGTACCGTGGAGCAGATGCGTGAGCAGTTGCAGCGTTTAGATGCACAGATTGAGCGCACTTTAATCAACGCCGATAGCACGCCGCATACAACGGATGCTATAGAGCTGGAACCGTTAAAAATGGACTGTTATGCACATTTACAGCAGTTATCGCGTACCTTATTTGCCTCTTCATCGGACTTATTAGGCTTGCAAGATCATTTGAGCGTCCAGCATGCCGATACCCAGACTTTGTTACTGCAAAAGGGGCAGCTCAATACCCAACTACGCGACAGTTTAATGCGTACGCGCTGGGTGGCATTCGAACATATTGTGCCGCGCTTGCAGCGTTGTGTGGATCATGTTTCTGTGGAATTGGGTAAAAAAGTGGACCTGATGGTCACCAATGCCCAAGCCCAGCTCGATCGTGGTGTGCTCGAGCGTCTGCTTGCCCCCTTAGAGCATATGCTACGCAATGCGCTGGATCATGGGATTGAATCCGCTGATATACGCCAGACTATTGGGAAAGCACAAACGGGCTGTATTCACTTGGAGTTGCGTGAAGAAGGCGAGCACACTGTGTTGATTGTCTCGGACGATGGTGCCGGAATTGATCTAGCGGCGGTGCGTGCTAAAGCGCTGGAGCAGCAGTTACTTGCTGGCGATGAGCCGCTCTGTGATCAGGCAGTGATGCACTTGATTATGCAGGCTGGTTTATCCACAGCTGAGGCTGTCACGCAAATATCAGGGCGTGGTTTTGGTATGGATGTGGTGGCCACTGAGTTGCAGCACTTGGGGGCTTCACTGCAGATTGATTCGCAGTGGGGGCAGGGCACGCAGTTTTATATCCGTTTACCGCTCAAACATTCTCTGCGCTCTGATGCGTTAGCCTCTGCAATGGAGACGACTACGCCAGCGCTATAGCCGTCGTTATGCTCTGTGCTAAGTGCTGTGCACGCGGTTACGCCCGGCTTGCTTAGCTGCGTATAAGGCTTGGTCGACACGCTCAAATGCCTGCTCTAAAGATTCATCGGCGGCTATTTTACCGACCCCAGCCGATAAGGTGACCGATACCGGTTCGCCTTTAAAGTTAAAGGGGCAAGCAGCAACAGCTAAGCGCAAGGTATTGATCAGTTCACAACCAGCATCCAAGGCTGTG
>JAAZJF010000080.1 GCA_012800475.1 Gammaproteobacteria bacterium | reverse complement strand
TCACGTAGCGCAGCAGCGACCATATCGACAGTAATAATGCCATCTGCACACGGCTCAAGGTAAGTGACTTCATAACCTTCACGCTCAAGCTGACGCGTCGTATCGAGGACGGCTTTATGCTCAAGCTTAGAGGTCACAATATGCTTGCCCTTGCTTGCGTAGAAGTGTGCAATACCTTTAATAGCAAGGTTGTTTGACTCTGTTGCCCCAGATGTCCACACAATTTCACGCGGATCAGCGTTGATCAAATCAGCCACTTGACGACGCGCATGCTCAATAGATTCTTCAGCACGCCAACCATACACATGGGAGCGTGACGCAGCATTACCAAAGTTACCGTCCAATGTGAGGCAATCACACATCTTCTTAGCAACTCTTGGGTCAACAGGCGTGGTTGCTGAATAATCTAAATAAATCGGCAATTTCATTGTAGTAACTCTCCTCACGGTCTGCGCCTTATTCACTCTAAGGTGGACGCCTGAATTTTATTTGCTACGCGCTGATTTTGACGCAATGCAACTCTTTGAATATCTTGGCGCGCAACCAAATCAGCTAAACTGATACCACTTAAAAAATCGTGGATCTGCTTACTTAAATCACACCACAAGCGGTGAGTTAAACACTCATCACCACCTTGGCAGTCACCAACACCATGACAGCGTGTTGCATCAACAGACTCATCAACGGCATCAATGACTTGAACAATTTGGATATCTTTTGGCTGGTGCGCCAACTGGTAACCACCACCTGGACCACGCACGCTATTGACTAAAGCTCCTCGGCGCAACTTAGCAAACAACTGCTCAAGGTACGACAATGAAATGCCCTGTCTTTCAGAAATATCTGCAAGCGGTACAGGACCATTTTGCGCACTCAAAGCCAAGTCAAGCATTGCAGTCACGGCATAGCGGCCTTTAGTTGTCAGACGCATAAAACAGATACCGTTCTAAATAAATGTTAGGACTTAGTATGCAATAACCCAGCAAACAGGTCAAGTATTAATCCCGATCAAATCAGTCAGCTTTTAATAGTCATATCTTAACAGCACTGCGTCAGCGTGCCACACCAAAAAGCCCCTACTCGGAACGCGGCACGTCATCTTTAGCATCATCTTTAACGTCAGTCCGAGCAGCCTTTAAACGCTCGCTACAAGGAAACGCACTGTCGGGTAAATCAGGCAGTTTTTTACCTTTGTAGTCACTGCCCAGCTCATGCATCGCCCCACACATGTCTTCAAGACGCTCTTCAACAGCTTCTAAATGATCTAAAATCTGACCAATTGAACGCGCTACAGGGTCAGGCATATCGGCACTCATACCATAAGCATCAAAACCAAAGCGCTCAGCTAAAGCTTGACGCTTGGCTTCTTGCTCTTCATCTGTTTTAACGATAATACGCCCAGGAATACCTACAGCCGTTGCGCCAGCCGGCACAGCTTTAGTGACCACTGCATTGGAGCCTATTTTAGCCCCTGCACCCACAGTAAACGGGCCCAGCACCTTCGCACCCGCACCCACCACCACGCCATCTTCAAGCGTGGGGTGACGCTTGCCTTTATTCCAACTGGTACCGCCAAGCGTAACGCCCTGATACAAGGTCACGTCATTACCCACTTCAGCAGTCTCACCGATCACAATGCCCATGCCATGATCAATAAAGAAGCGCCGCCCAATCTTAGCGCCAGGGTGAATTTCAATACCTGTCAACCAACGCCCTAAGTTGGACACCATACGCGCCAACCATTTCCAATTGCGCACCCACAAAGCATGGGCCAAGCGATGCAGCCACACAGCGTGCAAGCCTGGATAGCATGTTAAGACCTCAAACGCATTGCGCGCCGCAGGATCACGACGAAACACACTTTGAATATCTTCACGAATGCCTTTAAACATGCTCACCTCGACGCTGAATAATTTCACCACGTGCAGCCTTTTGAGTTTCAGTCAAAATACCACGCAAAATATTAACTTCAGATTTTTTAAGCTGACTGCGCCCATAAATACGACGCAAACGCGCCATTAAATGCCGCGGCTTAGCCGGATCAAGAAAATCAATCTCAACCAGTGTCTGCTGCAAATGCTCATAAAACAACTCAAGTGAATCATGAGTCGCCGGCGCTGAGCCCAGCATCCCAGTCGCTTCAACTTCAGGCATATGCGTGGGTTGCTGATTTTCTTTCAGCCACGCCATACGCACTTCGTAGGCCAATACCTGCACCGCCGTTGCAAGGTTTAAAGAGCTAAACTCAGGATCTGAAGGAATATGAATATGGTATTGGCAACGCTGCAGCTCAGCATTGGTGAGCCCGGCATACTCACGACCAAACACCAAAGCGACTTCAGCCTCATGATCAGCCTGCCACGTATGCAGACATAAATCAGCAGCCTCGCGCGGATCAACTAACGGCCAAGGAATACGACGATCACGCGCACTAGTGCCCAATACCACACTGCACCCTTGCAAGGCTTCTTCTAAAGTAGCGACAACGCGCGCGTTTTCCAAAACATCATCTGCACCTGCCGCCCGTGAGTTGGCATCCGCGTGCGGATACTTCACTGGATCAACCAGCACCAAGGACTTGAGCCCCATGTTTTTCATCGCTCGAGCGGCACCACCAATATTACCTGGGTGGCTGGTGTTAACTAAAACCACGCGAATTTTTTCCAGCACAGGGATCTCCAACGATCTATTCAAGACGGATTATTAAAACTAAAGGCACAAGCTTACCGAAGCGCCCGCAATCACGCCATGAAAAAGAACGACGCAAGAGCACACATCCTGTTTTGTTTCTGCTAGAATTATCAGTCTTCTTTAACAACATCCGGTGACTTTTCATGCAGCCTATGCTGAATATCGCGCTGCGCGCTGCTCGTAGCGCGGGCGAATTAATTGTACGTTCGATGGAACGCTTAGACACGATCTCGGGCAACGAGCAAGACGCAAAAGACTTTGTCACCGAGATTGATCGTGCTGCTGAAAAAGCAATTATTACTGCCATCCTCAAAGCGCATCCTGACCACAGCATTCATGCACAAGCCAGCGCAAGCATTGCCGGTCAAGGCGAAGGCGCTGACTACGAGTGGACGATTCAGTCACTTGATGGTGTGCAAAACTTTATCCGTGGCGTCCCCCACTTCGCGGTCAGTATTGCCTGTAAATTCCGCGGCCGCCTTGAGCATGCAGTGATCATTGACCCTGTGCGTCAAGAAGAATTCACCGCCAGCCGTGGCCGTGGTGCTGCATTTAATGGTCGCCGTATCCGTGTGAGCAAGCGCAAAACACTCAGCGATGCATTATTAGCCACGCATTTCCCATTCAGCGAAGGCCAGACTGATCACATGGACAATTACATGTCGATGCTCACTGATCTAGCCGTACAATCAGCAGGTATACGTACCGCGGGCGTATCAAGTCTTGATTTAGCCTATGTTGCCGCTGGCCGTTATGATGCATTTTGGACCTACAACCTATCTGAAGCCGATATGGCTGCAGGTGTACTGATCATTCAAGAAGCAGGCGGTTTAGTCAGCGACTTTAATGGCGGCTATGATTTCTTAGATCGCGGACACATTGTTGTAGGCGGATCAAAATGTTTCAAAGCGGTTTTGACAACAATTCAGCCGCATATACCGCACAGCTTTAAGTAATTTAACACTATAAAAAAAGCGCCTAATAAGGCGCTTTTTTTAGTTCTTATGCAGATGACGTTACTTACAAAGCCACTTGGGACAAAATCACACGTCCTTGATCATCCAACTGCAAACGACGGCCTGGATCTTCATCCATACGCACGGTGCGCACCTTACCATTCAATTCATAACTGACATCATAACCGGCAATTTTTTCGCTGATATCATACTCAGTATTACAACGACGCTCTGTGGTCGTATAGGTATTTCTTTGCTGTAAATGCTCTTGGGTTTTATTACCGGCATAACCGCCACCCACAGCACCTGCAACAGTGGCGATTTTCTTACCGTTACCGCCACCCACTTGATTACCCAACAAACCGCCGACTACCGCACCGACCGCACTACCTACAACACGGTTATCGTCCTTGATTGGCTTACGCTTAGTCACCGTCACATCACGACATTCTTGTCGTGGCGTTTTTACGGTTTCTTTAATAGACTTCACTGCTACCACTTCAGCGTAACTTGGGCCGCTGACTAAGTTATAGGTTGCATACGCACCGCCCGCAGTCACCGCGACCGCACCTAAAACACCACCAATCAACATCGACTTATTCATATCATTTCTCTCAAGTAACAACAGCTCTCCCTACCTTGGAAGCAAAAAAGCCGTACAAGTTCAAACCTGTACGGCTTTTTTAATCTTCCACCTCAAAACTCAAGGTATACAGCAATCAGTTCAACGCCCTTAAGGTGTTTCATCAACCTCTTCTGTTGCCACCGGAGGGATCAAATCCTCCACAGTCAGCTTCAGCATCAACAAGAAAATACTCGCGATATACACCGATGAGTAGGTGCCCGCAGTGATACCAATAAATAAGGCAAACGCAAAGCCCCATAAATCATCACCGCCAAACATCAACAGTGAGCCAACGGCTAACAAGGTTGAGATTGACGTAGCCAAAGTACGCAGCAAAGTTTGCGTGGTCGAAATATTGATATTGTCAATCAATGGCGTATTACGTAAGAAACGAAAGTTCTCACGAATACGGTCAAATACCACAATGGTATCGTTGAGTGAATAACCAATAATCGCCAAAATAGCAGCTAAGACTGTAAGGTCAAAGGTGAACTGGAAGTATGAAAACACACCCAAGGTGATAATCACATCGTGGAACAAGCCCACAATAGCGCCAATACCAAATTTCCACTGATAGCGAAAACCCAAGTACACCAAGATGCCTGCTAACGCCAAGAGCATGCCTAGACCGCCCTGATCGCGCAACTCCTCACCCACAGCAGGCCCAACAAACTCAACACGCTTGATAGTCACCTGACTGCCTGCATCTTGACGCAATACTTGCGCTACTTGACTGCCCAACTCAGGGTCGTCGCCTGGCATACGCACCAACACATCGTTGACCGCGCCAAAGCTCTGCACTATAGCGTCAGGGTAACCACCCTCTTGCAGTTGGCTACGAATCTTATTGAGGTCCGCATCGCGCTCATAGTTGAGCTCAATCAAAGTGCCGCCGGTAAAATCTAAACCAAAGTTCAGACCTTTGATGGCAAGACTACCCAAGGACGCCAAAACCATTATCAAACTGAGGGCCAGCGCCAGATGGCGCATCCCCATAAAATCAATTACACGTTTCATGTTGGTCATATCCTTAAATCCACAGCTTCTTGACGTCACGGCCACCATACATCAGGTTAACCATGGCACGTGTCACCATAATCGCAGTGAACATTGAGGTGATAATGCCCAGTGACAAGGTCACCGCAAAG
>JAAZJF010000011.1 GCA_012800475.1 Gammaproteobacteria bacterium | reverse complement strand
TCCCAGTGTGGCTTGCTTTGATTAAAGTGCTGTGTGTGCAGCCTGCGCGATTGAGCTGCGCATTAAAAGTACGGTGCTTTTCATGATTTCGGTAAATAGAGCGTAAAGACCCTGCTATACATGCTCAAGACTGCTATCTTTCACGCTCCCAAAGACTGTGAATATTTGATATGCCTGATTCATCTCATCGCTCTACACAAAAATCTTCGAAAAAATTATGGCTGGTGATTGTCTTGCTATGCATGGCTGTATTGGCCGGCTGGTGGTGGACGCAGACTTCAGTGGAGCCCAGTCAGAAGGGGCCACGTCGCGGTGGCAGCTTTATGGGAGCGGTCCCGGTGAATGCGCAACAGGTTCGTTTAGAGCGTTTTGCGGTGCAGCTTAAGGCCTTAGGCACTGTGACACCTTGGAGTGCTGTGCAGGTCACCAGTCAGGTCAGTGGCGAGCTGGATCAAGTGCTGTTTACTGAAGGTCAACAGGTTGAGAAAGGCACGCTGCTGGCGCAGATTGATCCGCGCAGTTATCAAGCGGCTTTGTTGCAGGCGCAAGGTGCGTTAGAAGAAACGCGCGCGCAACTGGCCAGTGCGGAGTTGGATCTCAAACGCTATGAAGGTTTGTATAAAGACGATTCCATTGCACGCCAAACTCTTGAGCAACAACGGGCCGCAGTGGCGCAGTATCGCGGCAGTTTAAAAGTGCGTGAAGCGCAGCGTGATCAGGCGGGCTTGGATGTAGAACGCACGCGTATTGTGGCACCCATCAGCGGGCGTTTAGGTTTACGTGCAGTGGATGCGGGCAACTATGTGTCGGCGGCCTCCACTGAGTTGGTCAGTATTACGCAAGATAACCCTATTGCGGTGACGTTCACCATTGCCGAACATGAGTTGCAGGCGGTGCTGCAAGCCTATCAGCAAGCAGAACCATTGCGTGTGCAAGCCTGGAACCGTGATGAGACACAACTGTTGGCCGAAGGTGTACTCGACAGTATTGATAACCAAGTCGATGTGAACACCGGCAGTGTGCGTTTAAAAGCCCGTTTTGATAATCCTACGCAGATGCTGTTCCCCAATCAGTTTGTCAATGTCCGCTTGCAGGTGACAGTGCATGAACAGGCACTGTTGGTGCCGGCCGATGCGATTCAGTTTGGTACGCAAGGCCGATTTGTCTGGCAGATTAAAGATGACAATACAGTCGTGGTGCAGCCCATTGAGATTATCACCAGTGATGGCACCTCAAGTATGCTGCGTTCAGGTTTAGCGGCCGGCGATTGGGTGGTGGTGGAAGGCGTGGATCGTTTGCGCACCGGCAGTCAAGTGGAGCGTGTTACACTCAGCGCTGACGAGCCCAGCGAGGAGAGTGAACACAGCGTACCTGCAGTCACACCTGAGCTGCAAAAAAAATCACGCGGTGAGCAAGGCGCATCACCTGCAGCTGAGCGCAAGAGTACAACGGCGCCATGAATGTCTCACGTATCTTTATTCAACGGCCGGTGGCCACAACGCTGTTGATGCTGGCCATTTTTTTGGCCGGTGCTTTGGCCTATCGTTTGTTACCTGTGGCAGCTTTACCGCAAGTGGATTACCCCACTATTCGGGTACTGACCTTATACCCCGGCGCCAGTCCGCAGGTGATCAACAGCGCCGTGACTGCGCCACTTGAGCGCCAGTTTGGACAAATGCCAGGCTTAGATCAGATGTCCTCCACCAGTTCCGGTGGTGCATCGGTGATCAGTCTGCGTTTTAGTTTAGATCTTGATCTGGACGTTGCTGAGCAAGAAGTGCAAGCGGCCATTAACGCCGCCAGTAATTTATTACCTAAAGACTTACCTGCGCCGCCGATTTACAACAAGGTCAACCCAGCGGACAGCCCCGTACTGACGTTAGCGATCAGCTCTAAGAGTGTGCCTTTGCCTCAGGTCAATGACTTGGTCGATACGCGCATGGCGCAAAAAATTGCACAAATCAGTGGTGTGGGTTTGGTCAGTGTGGGCGGTGGTCAGCGTCCTGCAGTCCGTATCCGCGCCAACCCGCAAGCCTTAGCCGCAGCAGGTTTAACTTTGGCTGATGTGCGCAGTGTGATTACCCGCGCGAACGTCAATCAGCCCAAGGGTAGTATTGACGGGCCTTCACGCATCACTCAGCTGGATGCCAATGATCAATTGCGTAGCGCCGAAGATTATGCACAGTTAATCGTCGCGCATAACGACGGCCGTGTCCTCAAATTAGCTGATGTGGCACAAATTATTGAAGGTGCGGAGAACAATCGTTTAGCCGCTTGGGCGGATCTAAACCAAGCAGTGCTGCTCAATATTCAGCGCCAGCCAGGCGCCAACGTGATTGAGGTGGTGGAGCGTGTCGAGGCGTTGTTACCCAGTATTATTGCCAGTTTGCCGGCCAGTCTTGAGGTCAGTATTTTAACCGACCGCACACAAACCATTCGCGCAGCGGTCAGTGATGTGCAGTTTGAGTTAATGCTGGCGGTGGGGTTGGTGGTGCTGGTGACGTTCTTATTTTTAAAACGCCTGACGGCCACCTTAATTCCTTCCATTGTGGTGCCTTTATCTTTGATTGGCACCTTTGCTGTGATGTATGTGTTGGGCTTTTCACTCAATAACCTGACCCTGATGGCGCTGACCATTGCCACGGGATTTGTGGTGGATGATGCCATTGTTATGTTGGAAAATATTGCTCGGCATATTGAGCTGGGTGAAACACCGATGAATGCAGCGCTCAAGGGCGCGAAACAAATCAGTTTTACTTTGGTTTCCCTCACTTTATCTTTGATTGCTGTATTGATTCCCTTGTTGTTTATGGCTGATGTCGTGGGGCGTTTATTCCGCGAGTTTGCCATTACGTTGGCGGTGGCCATTTTAATTTCTTTGGTGATCTCGCTGACTTTAACGCCAATGATGTGCGCGCGTTTATTGCGCGGTGGCGCAGCACAAGAGAAGAAAGAAGACTGGCTCAGTCGCACCATTGATCAGTACGCTAAAGGTTTGCGTTGGGTGTTGCAGCATCAGGTGCTGACCTTGTGGTTCGCGGTGGGTACTTTTGTGTTAACCGCTGTGCTGTGGATGTGGGTGCCCAAAGGTTTTTTCCCTGAACAAGACACGGGTGTGATTCAAGGCATTTCTGAAGCGCCACAAAGTATTTCCTTTGCTGCAATGAGCGAACGCCAGCAGCGTTTAAGCGCGGTGCTCTTGCAAGATGATGCAGTGCAAAGTGTGTCCTCACAAATCGGTGTGGATGGCGACAACCCCACGCTCAATACCGGGCGTATGTTGATTAATCTTAAACCTTTTAATCAGCGCTCGGTGTCAGCGGGCGAGGTGATCAATCGCTTGCGTCCTGAGTTGGCGCAGGTGCTGGGTATTGAGTTGTATCTGCAGCCGGTGCAGGATTTAAGTATTGAAGATCGCGTCAGTCGCACGCAGTTTCAGTTCAGTCTCGAATCGGCAGATGAGCAGCAATTGCACACTTGGGTACCCACTTTAGTGGCGCACTTACAAGGTCTGCCGCAATTGCAGGATGTGGCCAGCGATTTACAGGCCAGTGGGCTGCAGTATTATTTGAATATTGACCGTGATTTAGCGGGGCGTTTGGGCGTAAGTATTGCCGCCTTAACCGATGCTTTATATGACGCGTTTGGGCAGCGTCAGATCTCGACGATTTTCACCCAAACCAGTCAGTATCGTGTGGTATTGGAAAGTATCAGCAACCCCGATGATGCTTTGGCCGCTTTGCGTGATGTGCATGTGCGCGGCAGTGATGGGCAGGCGATACGTTTAGCCAATCTTGTGCGTGTCGAAGAGCAGTCTGCGGCGTTACTGCTCAATCATATCGGTCAATTTCCAGCGGTGACGGTGTCCTTTAATCTGGGCGAAGGTGTATCACTGGGTGAGGCCGTGGAGTTGATTGAGCAAGCACAGCTTGATTTAGCCATGCCCGCTTCCATTCAAAGCAACTTTCAAGGTGCAGCGGCAGCTTTTAGAGCGTCATTGTCGAGTACTTTATTGCTGATTCTCGCCGCCGTGGTGACCATGTACCTCGTGCTTGGCGTGCTGTATGAAAGCTATATTCACCCCATCACTATTTTGTCGACCTTACCCTCGGCGGCTATTGGTGCCTTGCTGGCGCTGTTTGTCACGGGTAATGATCTGAGCCTGATTGCCATTATCGGCATTATTTTGCTGATTGGTATCGTGAAGAAAAACGCCATTATGATGATCGACTTTGCTTTAGATGCCGAGCGGCATCAGGGCCTCAGCCCGGAGGAGGCCATCTATCAAGCCGCTTTACTG
Source organism: Gammaproteobacteria bacterium (assembly GCA_012800475.1). Lineage (GTDB taxonomy): Bacteria > Pseudomonadota > Gammaproteobacteria > Pseudomonadales > Pseudomonadaceae > Denitrificimonas. Next base: position 9,159 of record JAAZJF010000011.1, on the reverse strand, counting down.
CGCTTTAGACCGATCTTGATGACTACGCTGGCTGCCTTATTTGCCGCTTTACCTTTGATGTTTGCCAGCGGCTCAGGTGCTGAGTTGCGTCAACCCTTGGGGCTGGTGATGGTGGGTGGTTTGCTGCTCAGCCAAGTGTTGACCTTGTTTACCACTCCCGTGATTTATCTCTTCTTTGATCGTTTAAGCACCCGCACTCAGGCGCGTTTTAAACAGGATGCTGCCTCGTGAATCTGTCGGCACCTTTTATTCAGCGACCGGTGGCCACCATGCTTTTGAGCGTGGCCATTATTGTGTTGGGGATTCTGGGGTTTCGCTTGTTACCTGTGGCACCTTTGCCGGATATGGATTTTCCGATGATTACTGTGCAAGCCAGTTTGCCTGGTGCCAGTCCGCAAGTGATGGCGGCGACTGTAGCCACACCGCTGGAGCGCTCGCTGGGCAGCATTGCCGGCATCAGCCAGATGACCAGTCGCAGCGGGCAAGGCAGCACGCGGATTATGATTCAGTTTGATTTGGGCCATGATATCAATGCTGCGGCGCGTGAAGTGCAGGCCGCGATTAATGCTGCGCATGAATTGCTACCCAGCGGCATGCGCAGTATGCCCACCTACCGTAAAGTGAACCCCACGCAAGCGCCGATTATGGTGCTGGCGCTGACCAGTGAAGTGTTGGCGAAGGGGCAAATGTATGATTTGGCTGACAGTATTGTGGCGCAAAAGCTCTCGCAAGTGCCCGGTGTCGGTGATGTGCAAATTGGCGGCAGTTCCTTGCCGGCCGTACGGGTGGAATTAGAGCCGCGCCGTTTAGAACATTATGGGATTGCGCTGGATGAGGTGCGCCAAACGATCGCCGATGCCAATCAGCAAAAGCCAAAAGGCCAGTTGGAGCAAGGCCCGCGTCACTGGCAAATTCAAGGCAATGATCAACTGCAGCAGGCGGAGGATTATGCCCCTTTAATTATTCGTTACCATGAGGGCGCTGCGTTACGTTTGCGCGATGTGGCTCGTGTCACAGACAGTGTGGAAAACCGCTATAACAGTGGTTTTTTCAATGATCAGGATGCCGTGCTCTTGATCGTGAATCGTCAAGCCAGCGCCAATATCATTGCCACCATCGAGGCCATTCAGGCTGAATTACCGGCCTTGCAAGCGGTGATGCCAGCCAGCGCTAAACTGGAAGTGGCGATGGATCGCTCCTCGGTGATTCGCGCGACCTTGTATGAGGCTGAGCGCTCATTGTTAATTGCGACTGTGCTAGTGATTGCCGTGGTGATGCTGTTTTTAGGGCATTGGCGGGCGGCCGTGATTCCGGCTTTAGCTGTTCCGGTGTCGCTGATTGGCAGTTTTGCGGTAATGCATTTGCTGGGCTTTTCGCTGAATAACCTATCTTTAATGGCGCTGATTATTGCCACAGGCTTAGTAGTGGATGACGCCATTGTTGTGTTAGAGAATATCGCACGGCACATCAATCAAGGGAAAAAGCCACTGCAAGCGGCGCTGGATGGTTCACGCGAAGTGGGCTTTACCTTGTTGTCGATGAACCTGTCTTTGGTGGTGGTGTTTGTTTCGATCTTGTTTATGGGCGGGTTGATTGAACGCTTATTTCGCGAGTTTTCCATCACCCTAACCGTGGCTATTTTAATTTCACTGCTGGTATCACTGACCTTAACGCCGATGCTGTCAGCGCGTTGGTTGCGCCCACATACCCAGCTGCAAGAACGGCCACCCAATGCTGTGCAGCGTTTTGGCGCTTGGGTGGCCCGTGGGTATCAGCGCTCTTTAGTCTGGACTTTAAGATTTCAAGGTTGGATGTTGTTGGGTGTGGTGCTGACGATTGCCTTGAATGTGTGGTTGTTTATGGTGGTGCCCAAAACCTTTATGCCGCAGCAAGATACGGGGCAATTGATGGGCTTTATTCGCAGCGATGATGGTTTGTCGTACCACACCATGCAGCCCAAAATGGAAGTCTACCGTCAGGCTTTATTAAAAGATAAAGATGTGAAAACCGTGGCGGGTTTTATTGGCGGTGGCAGCAGTGCGTTTTTAATTGTGCGTTTACAGCCCATTAGCCAGCGCGATGATTCTGCACAGGACATTGTCAATCGCTTGCGTACACAGATTCCTCAGGTGGCCGGTTCACGGCTGTTTTTGATGCCCGAGCAAGACCTCAACGTGGGGCGGCGTGAAGGCGGCAGTACCGACAATGAATATGTGTTGCTGGCCAGTGAGTTGGACGATCTGCGCATCTGGCAGCCCAAAGTGCGTGATGCGTTAAAGGCTTTGCCGGAGCTCACGGATATTGACAGTAAAGAAGGCCGGGGTGCTCAGCAGGTCACCTTAGAAGTGGATCGGGCGACTGCAGCGCGTTTAGGCGTGGATATGGCGATGGTCACAGCTTTGCTCAATAACGCCTTCAGTCAGCGCCAAGTGTCAACGATTTATGACAGTTTAAATCAGTACAGTGTGGTGCTGGAAATTGATCCGCAGTTTGTCGGCTCGCCTCAGGTGTTGGAGCAGATGAAAGTCATCACTGCCAGTGGTGAAGCCATTGCACTATCGGCGTTTACACGCTGGGAATCCAGTTTGCAGCAGGAGCGCGTGCAGCATGATGGGCAGTTTGCAGTGGAGAGTATTGGCTTTGCTTTAGCGCCTGGTGTGAGCTTAGAGCAGGCCAGTGTGGCCATTGAGAATGCCATGGCCAAGATCAATCTGCCCAATGAAGTGCAAGGGCGCTTAGGCGGTACCGCAGGTGTATTTCAGCAAAGCCAGGGTGCGCAGGGTTTAATGCTGCTGATGTCGATTGTGATTGTGTATCTGGTGCTGGGCGTTTTGTATGAAAGCTATATTCATCCGCTGACGATTTTATCCACCTTGCCTTCAGCCGGTGTTGGTGCGCTACTGGCGATTCAGCTGACGGGCGGTGAGTTCAGTTTGATCTCGTTGCTGGGCTTGTTTTTGCTGATTGGTGTGGTGAAGAAAAATGCTATTTTGATGATTGATTTAGCGCTGCAATTGCAGCGCGAGATGCATATGAGCGCACGCCAAGCCATTGAGCAGGCCTGTCTGCAGCGTTTTCGCCCCATTATGATGACCACTATGGCCGCTATTTTGGGTGCAGTGCCTTTATTGATCAGCACCGCTGAAGGCTCGGAAACCCGTCAGCCGTTAGGTTTGGCGATTGTGGGCGGCTTGCTGCTCAGTCAGCTGCTGACGTTATATAGCACGCCGGCGGTGTATTTGTTTTTCGATCGTTTAAGTGCCCGTGTGCGGGGTCAAAAAAACCAGACTGCAATGGAAAATACTCATGAAACCCAGCGTTAAACTCAGTGCTCTTGCTTTAGTCGCGGTGGTGTTAAGCGGGTGTGTGCTGGGTCCTGATTACCAGCGTCCCGAGACCTCTGTGCCGCTTGAATTTCGCCATACTCCGGGCTGGAAAATAGCCCAGCCAGCAGCACAGGATACGGTTGTGGCTTGGTGGTCGTTGTATAACGATGCAACCTTGACACAGCTGCTTAAACAGCTGGACGCATCCAATCAAAATCTGCGTGAAGCGGAGGCTGCATGGCGTGAAGCGCGTGCTTTAGTGGGCGGCAGCCGCGCCGCCTTGTACCCCAAAGCCACCGGGCAAGTCGGTAGCACGCGCAGTAGCCGTGATGAAGAGGCGAGCAAAAGCAACGAAGTGGCATTGGGTTTAAGCTGGCAGTTGGATATTTGGGGGCAAGTGCGTCGTCAGGTGGAATCCAGTGAAGCCAGCGCACAAGCCAGCGCTGCGCAGTGGGCAGGTGTGCGTTTAAGCCAGCAGTCGGAGTTGGTGCAAAACTATTTACAGTTGCGTGTGCTGGATGAGCAGATGCGTTTGCTGGATGCCACGATTAGCGCGTATCAACGTTCCTTGCAGCTCACGCAAAACCGTTATCAAGCGGGGATGGTGACACGGGCTGATGTCAGTCAAGCTTTAACTCAGTTGCGCAACACCCAAGCCCAGCGTTTAGATTTGGATTGGCAACGTGCACGTTTTGAACATGCGATTGCGCTGTTAGTCGGCACCACGCCCAATGCCTTACACATTGGCAGTGTGGCCGATGTACCTGCTTTGCCGCGCTTACCTATCAGCGTGCCTTCAGCCTTATTGGAACGTCGCCCGGATATCGCCGCCGCTGAGCGTCAAGTCATGGCAGCCAATGCGGAGATTGGCGTGGCTAAAACGGCGTATTTCCCAGATTTAACTTTAAGCGCAACAGGTGGCTATCGCGGCAGTAATTTAGCGGATTGGATTAGTATGCCCAATCGCTTTTGGTCCATTGGGCCGCAGTTTGCCATGACCTTATTTGATGCCGGTGCACGTCGTGCAAAAACCGAACAAGCCCAAGCGCGTTACGATCAACAGGTGGCTCGTTACCGTCAAACCACGCTGCAAGCCATTGGTGAAGTGGAAGATGCGCTGGTGCAGTTGAATGTGTACGCACAAGAAATCAGCGTTCAGCGTGAAGCCTTGGCCGCTGCGCAAGACACCTTGCGCTTAATTGACAACCAATACCAAGCAGGTTTTGTGGATTATCTCGCGGTCAGTAGTGCCCAAGCGACCGCGCTAAACAGCGAGCGCACTTTACTAAATTTGCTAGGTACTCAATTAACTGCCAGCGTGCAGTTAATCAGTGCCTTAGGTGGGGGCTGGGACAAGGATCAAACTGTCAATAAGCTGTATGAGCCTTAAGCACTGCTGAATTAATCCAAAGCCATGAGGTCATAGACTCACTGATTTTAAAACCGATGAATGTATAGTGATAGCCTATTTATATAAAGTGAGCGCCTTAATAACGGCACTCAACGGGCTATCACCCATACCACAGACCTTTGGAGGTGCATGATGACACATCATGATAAAGAGTTAGACGATAAAGCTGTGACTGATACCGTAGTGGATCACAGTGATGCACCTTGCCCACAACGCCGTCGTTTGCTTGGCATGTTAGGTGTGGGACTGGCTGCAGCGTATGTGGCACCGACTTTGTTTAGCGTTGGGCAGGCCGAGGCGGGTTATCGATACAATAAGCGCGGCAGTTACTCGCGCCCCAGTTACTCTCGACCCAGCTATTCTAAGTACAGTGGCTATGATTACCGTGGCCGCGAACGCAAGCGTTTACGTGAGTACCGTAAAGACCCAGTGCTGATTTTAGAGGATGTTATTTTAGGGCCACCACGCCGCTAATGACGGACTCTATTGTAGATATCAGTTTGCAAGACCTTGAGCGCTGTTTACGTGTTGAGCATGCGCCCGATGTCGTTGCCGCGCTACAGCAGGCCATGCCCGGCTGGCCGATGACGATCAACGCAGCGCAAGGCGCCAGCCCAAGCACATATATTTATCGCGATATAGAAGGTTTATGGCAAGGTTCGCTCAATGAACCCAATGAGTTTACTTTGCCATCGCCCGCTTCAGCGGCGTGCAGTTTAGTTGGCGAGTTAATCAGTCAGCGTTTAAAAAACGACAATGCTGTCTTGGGCTTGCACTGCGGCAGTGTTGAAATTGATGGTCAATTAGCGGTATTTCCACAAAGCAGTCGAGCGGGTAAAAGCACCTTAACGGTCGCCTTTGCGGCAGCGGGCTATCGTGTTTTTGGTGATGATGTGCTTGGGCTTACAGCGCAAGGCGAGGGCATGGCAATGGGGGTTGCGCCGCGTTTGCGCCTGCCGTTACCTGAGGTCTTTAGCGCTGATTTTGTTACGTACTCTGAACGTTATGCCGGCCCTCAAGATGAGCGTTATCGCTTTGTGGTACCGCCGGCCACAGGACTAGCCCGTTATCAGCAGACCTGTCCCATTGGCACGATTGTGTTGCTTGAGCGTGGCCCTGAGATTCTTGAGCCTGAAGTGGTGCGCCTAGCGCCTGGCGAAGCTTTGCTGCAATTGCTGTGTCAGAATTTTGCCGACAGTGACACGCCCAATGAGGTGTTACTGGAGCGTTTATTACCTTTAGTTGAGCGCGTGTCTTGTGTGTTGTTGCGTTACAGTGAGCCGTTAGCCGGCGCGCGCCATTTAGCGCAAACCTTACAGACACAAAGTGCACAGACTCCAACCTTACAGCCGGCGAGCGTTTTACAATGTCCGCCTGTGCATAGCACTGCGCCCACTGCAGCGCTCTTCAATACCCTTTGGACGCCGGCTGCGCGGGTGAGTGTATACAGCGTGGGAGATGAGTTGTTTTTGATTCAAACTGACACGGGCGCCATTCACCGACTCAACACCACCGGCGCTCTGGCGTGGCAGCTGCTGCAGCATGAGCCTCTTAGTGCTGAGGCTATCAGTGACGTGTTGGCTGCGTATTTTGTTATGCCAGTCCAGACAATAACAGCCGATATACAGTGTTTATTGGCGGCTTTGCTGGAGGCTGCTTTAATCGTCGAGAAACCTGCATAGCAGGCTGGCACTCTGCTTGGAGTTGCAGTCAATGCACTGCGCCAGCTGATTTGTCAGTGGTTTTTCTCATACTATGCTTTTAAGTATTGTAAATGCGCCGCCAGCCGACTGTTGTGTGCTAGCGTAAGGGCATTAACAATGAATGGAGGCAGATATGACCGATATGCTAGAAAAAATCACTGTCGATGTGGCAATTATTGGTGCGGGCACTGCAGGTTTATACGCTTTACGTGAAGTGCGTCGTGCGAAAAAAAGCTTTGTGTTGATTGATAGCGGTCCATTAGGGACCACTTGTGCGCGGGTGGGCTGTATGCCCTCCAAAGTCGCTTTGCATATTGCTGAGTTTTGGCACGCGCAACAAAGTTTTCAGCGTTATGGCATCAGTGGTGGTGAGCACCTGCAGTTGGATACTCAGCAGGCGTGGTCTGAGCTGCGCCGTCAGCGCGATGTGTTTGCCGAGGGTGCGGCGGCGGGTGCAGAGCGTTCAGCGGGTGAGCATTTGCTGATGGGGCGTGCTCAATTTATGACGCCAACGCTGTTGTCTGTTGAGCGCAATGCAGGTGGCACTCAGCAGGTGCAAGCCCAGTCCGTGATTATCGCCACCGGTTCACGTCCGGTTGTGCCGGGTTTCTTGCAGCCTTTTGCTGAGCATTGCATCACCACGGATGAGTTGTTTGAGATGCAAGAACTGCCTCAATCCATGGGTGTATTAGGTTTAGGCGCTATTGGCTTGGAGATGGGTTTGGCCTTGGCGCGCTTGGGTGTGGAAGTGCATGGCGCGGATATGGCGGACAGCGTAGGCGGTATCAGTGACCCTGAAGTGAACACCCATGCGCTGGCTGAGTTTGCCCAAGAAATGCACTTGTACTTAGGTGCGCCAGCAGAGCTTGCAGCATCAGCGCAAGGCGTATCACTCAAAGCCGGCGGTAAAGATATTCCAGTGGACAAAGTTCTCGTGGCATTGGGGCGTCGACCAAATATTGATCAATTAAATTTGCAAGCCGAAGGTTTTGAGCTAGATGAGCGGGGCCAGCCGTTGTTTAACCCCCATACCCTACAGTTGGGTGAGCATCCGGTGTTTATTGTCGGTGATGTGAACGGTCAACGAGCGTTGATGCATGAAGCGGCAGATGAAGGGGCGATGGCAGGCTATAACGCAGTGCAAGCCACTCCCGTAGCTTTTAAACGTAAAACAGCCATAGGTATCGCCTTTACCAATCCCGATGTGGTGAGCGTAGGTGCGCGCTTTGATCAGTTAGATCAAGATACGCTGTTGATTGGCACGGCCTACACGCAGAACAATGGCCGTAGCAAGGTGTTGTCGCAGCACAAAGGCGTGTTGCGTTTATATGCGGATAAAACCAGCGGACAATTACTGGGTGCCAGTATGTTTGGGATGCGTGCCGAGCATGTGGCGCAGTTTTTAGCTTTGGCCATTGAGCGCAAAGAAACCGCACGCAGTTTGTTGCAAGTGCCTTTTTATCACCCCGTAGTTGAGGAAGTGATTCAAGATGCTTTGCAGGCGATTGCTAAACATATTCCTGATGCGCAAGGTTTACCTTTTGGTTTGCAGCAAGCTGACAGCTAAAGTGTAAAACTGTATATTTAATCAGCCCGTGATCAATTGGGTGCTAAACATGCTGAGTGAGCATACAACGCACTGAATGGATCACGGGTTTTTTATGATTATTGGCCGCACAAGGATGCAAGCGCATGCGCATTTTACACACCTCAGATTGGCACCTCGGCCAGCATTTTATGGGTAAAACACGACAGGCTGAGCACCGCGCTTGGTGTGACTGGCTGGTGCAGGCGGTGATTGAGCAGCAAGCGGATGCGTTGATTATTGCCGGTGATATTTTTGATACCGGCACGCCGCCCAGCTATGCCCGTGAGCAATACAATCGCTTTGTAGTGCAGATGCAGGCTACGGGCTGCCAGTTGATTATTCTAGCCGGTAATCATGATTCGGTGGCCATGCTCAATGAAAGTAAAGCCTTGCTGGCGCAACTCAATACCCATGTCATCTCCAGTGTTGCGACGGAGCAACTGGATGAGCAAATACTGGTCCTCAAACAGCGTAACGGCCAAGTGGGTGCACTGCTCTGCGCGATTCCTTTTCTGCGCCCGCGAGATATACAGCGCAGTCAGGCGGGGCACAGCGCGCAAGACAAACAAAGCGATTTACAGCAGGCCATTGCTGAGCATTATGCGCAGTTATTTGCCCAGGCTGAGGCTGTGCGTAGGGAGTTGGGTGTGGATGTGCCGATTATTGGTACGGGGCATTTAACCACCGTGGGCGTGAGCCTGACCGAATCGGTGCGTGAGATTTATGTGGGCAGCTTAACGGCGTTTCCCACTGATGCCTTTCCTGCGTTTGATTACTTAGCACTCGGGCATATCCATCGCCCGCAAAAAGTGGCGGGGCTGGAGCATATTCGCTACAGCGGCTCGCCCATTGCGTTGAGTTTTGACGAGTCAAAACAGCAAAAAGAGCTGTTGCAGGTTGATCTCACTGCCACAGGTTTGCACAGCGTAACGTCGCTGCATATCCCGTGTTTTCAGCGCTTGGTGTCCTTGTCTGGCAGCCTCGCTGAGTTGGAGCAGGCTTTTGCGCAGTTGGCTGAGCAGCTTGATACTGAGGCCATCACTTGGCTGGAAATTCAAGTGAAGGTGGATGACTATTTCGCTGATTTAGATGAGCGCGTGGCAGCCTTGTGTGCAGATTTACCGGTGGAAG